>USDI01000279.1 GCA_900553305.1 uncultured Lachnospiraceae bacterium | reverse complement strand
CATGCCGGGACAGCTTGATCAGAAAAATAAACGTTTTCAATTAAATGTTCTTGGGCAGGGCATGAATTATGACAGGGTTGCAAATGATTTTTTGTGGCTTAAGGATGCGGGGGTAGCCATTCCGGTATACAACATCAGGGAACCTAAGCTGCCACTGATCATCAGTGAGAACCGTAATCTGTTTAAGCTCTTTTTTTCAGATATCGGACTTCTGACAAGTTGTTATTCGAATCAGACAAAATTAGCGATTTTAAATAAAGATGCATCTATTAACAATGGTGCACTTTTTGAAAATGTAGTCGCACAGGAGCTTCTTGCAAAAGGGCATAAGGAATATTACTTTAATAGTAAAAAACAGGGTGAACTTGATTTTGTAATAGAATTAAATGGTAAAGTTACCCCTTTAGAAATCAAGTCCGGAAAAGATTATAAGCGTCATTCTGCACTAAATAATGTTCTTGAAGCAGATGATTATGGTATTCAGGAGGCTTATATTTTTTCGGAAGGTAATGTGGAGGTCGATGGCAAGAAAGTATATATGCCGATTTATATGATTATGTTTATGGATAATCTGCAACTGGATAACCCGATTTACCGACTTGATTTAAGTGGACTGGGAGAGTGAAAAAAGTTTGGGGTGACCATAGATAGATAATGGTAAGTAACAGCGATTGGAATTGCACATCCGGTCTCTTGCTGATAAAATAGAATCAATAATCTCTTTTGACAGGAGGACAAACCTATGGATGAAAATATGAAGAAACGAAACGAACGTCTGGCGCAGACAGTCATAAAAGGCTTACAGTCCCGTAATATGACGGGCTACTATGCCGAAGATAAGGAAGCTGCTTTAAAACAGGCTTTGGAGCTGATCGAAGAAAACAGTACCATTTCCATGGGTGGGTGTATGAGTGCCCACGAAATCGGACTGGTTCAGGCTTTGCAGGAGGGAAATTATCAGTACCTTGATCGTTCCAAAATGGAGCTTCGTGAAGGATTGCTTGCCGCTTATGATTCCGATGTCTTTCTTTCCAGTGCCAATGCAATGACAAGTGACGGTATTCTTGTTAACATTGATGGCAATTCCAACCGTGTTTCCTGTATTGCCCAGGGACCGAAGAAGGTGATCTTCATTGTTGGAATGAATAAGGTATGTGATGATCTTGACAGTGCCATGAAGCGCGCAAGAAATGTGGCTGCTCCGATCAATGCACAGCGGTTTGAAGTGAAGACTCCCTGTAAGGAAACCGGTAAGTGCTTTGACTGCAAATCTCCGGATACGATCTGCTGCCAGTTCCTCATCACGAGATATTCCAGACATACCGGAAGAATCCATGTGATTCTTGTAAATGACAATCTTGGTTTTTAATGATGGATTGAGAATCATCTTTTCTTTTCTTCATATAATAATAACAGCAAGATGAAAAGGAGTGATTCATATCGTTGCCTGGATTCTTTTCCTGTTACGAAAAATCAAGTTAGAATATTAGCGCATGGTTCCGCCGGTAATCCAGTGGCTTCATTCCATGGAAGTCACGGAAGACGGTGGCGAAGCGCCCCTGATTTACATAGCCGCAGGCTTTCGCAATATCGGAGATACCAAGCTTTGATGTTGTCAAAAGTTCTGCGGCATATTTCATGCGTACTTCGTTCATATAGGTGGACAGGTTAGCCCCATATACGGAGTGAAAATAGCGTTTCAGACTGGTTTCACTTACACCCAGTGTATCCGCGATGGATTTCATGGAAATATGCCGGCTTAAATCCCGGGTAAGTATTTCCTGTGCTTTTTTGGCAAGCATGACCTGTACCCTGGATAAGTAGAGCATGTTCCGGTTATTTTCCGGTTTGTGATCGCAAAAGCTTTTTAAAAGCTGCAGCGTAAGGAGGCGGATCTGTCCGATATTTTCTGTAGGGCAGCAGTCAGCCAGATCATTCCATAGTTTCAGGAAAGGCTCTGTAACATACAGGGCAGCCCCCTTTTCATATAAAGCAATCAACATATCCATATCAATATCGAAGGATTTCAGAAAGTCCTTTGTTTTTTCCGTGAACCATTCCGGCAGGACATAAATTTCATATCCCTTATAACAGGAAGAAGGATAATAGAACTGGTTTTCAGCCATCCGGGAGGAAATACTCATCATGCGGTGATCCAGATAACTGTAATTATCTTCATTCACCCGGAATTCGCACCGGCCTTCCATGCAGTAATTCACAATCAGCATTTTCTGTGACTGCTGCGCATTTAAGGGGACAATCTGTGTGTGAATATCATTCAACACCAGATAAATTCCCGGAAGGATATAGTAACCGGTTAATTCCATAAAACCATCGGAGGTATCCTGATGGATGATACCAATATCCCGTCCCTCTGTTACAAATTCTCTGACGCTGTTCATGTATTGTTCTTTTTTCATAAGACTCCTTTCCCCTGCAAAGAGATCGTGGCTAAACGAACCTTTTTGACTGAATGCGGTATAGATATATTTCCAGTCAGATTGTAAAATATCACAAGTTAGACAGAACGAACTAATAATAGTATACGCTGTCAGAACGAGGTAAGCAAGAGGAGGACGAATAAGAATGAAGTTATCAGAGGCAGATGCCGGATGCCGTGCAACCGTGTGCTCGGTAAGTGGAAGCCATCACTTGATTTCGCGGTTAATCGGTATCGGAATTGTAGAAGGGACTACGATACAGGTCATTCAGAACCTTAAGGATCAGCCGGTTTTATTCTATTGCCGGGATTCTGTGATTGCACTGGGCAAGCAGGATTGTGAGAAAATTGAGATTAAGGAGGGTGACAGAGCATGAGCAGGACGATCGCGTTACTG
>USDI01000278.1 GCA_900553305.1 uncultured Lachnospiraceae bacterium | reverse complement strand
CACGGTCAATCTCTACCTTGATATTGTCTGCTCTGCCAAAATGCTTTTCGCATGCAGTGTAAAGAGAATTCTCAATCGACTCAAATAAAGTCTCTTTGCTGATTTCCTTCTCCTTCTCTAAAATATCAAGTGCTTCCATTAATTCTTTGTTCATTTTCGTATCCTTTCTGCTTGTATTTGGACTAAAAGTCCAGTGCTAATTTTATAACTGCAATATCTTTTCTCTGAAAAACCAGATCCTGACCATCTCCACCGGTTAACGTCAGTGTTTCATTGTCAAATGCCTTCAGGACTCCTTCGAAATCCTTCGAACCGTTCACCGGCTTAAACGTCTTTAACTCGACGTCCATCCCGATGCTCTTTAAAAGATGCTTCTCCTTCTTTAAGGTTCTGCCAAGTCCCGGGGAACTCACCTCGAGAATATAGGCATCCTCGATGTAATCCTCTGCATCGAGCTGATCGGAAAGTGCACGGCTCACTGTCTCACAATCCTGAATGTTGACGCCGCCGTCCTTGTCAATGTAGCAGCGAAGGTAAAAGTCACTTCCCTCCTTCACATACTCCACATCGTAGATTTCCACACCGGCTGCCTCCACGATTGGCTTTAACAATTCCTCTGTCTTTGCTTCATAAGACTCTCTCTTTGACATTCTTCCTCCTTATCTCCGGACATAAAAACAGTGGACTCGCAAGTCCACTGTAACTAGTAAATCTTTATAACTATAGTTAGATTAGCACTTCTTATAAGGAAATGCAAGGGTTTTTCAAAAATTTCTCTGCTTTTTCGTTAGGAACTATTTAATATTTGATCTTATCCTTTACACTGATTTCTTTTCCAAGCTGGACTTCGATCAGTTTCAGTTCCGTAACTGCCGCAATCGTATGTTTACAACCGGCCTTCATCGTCAGGACATCCCCCGGTCCGACATCTTTCACCTCATCATCAAGGATCGCCTGTCCGTTTCCCTGAATGATCGTCCAGACCTCGTCACGGCGTTCATGGCTGTGGTAATTCATCTTATGTCCCGGCATCAGCGTCACCTTGATTGTCATACTCTCATCTTCGATATCAAGTACACGGAAGCTTCCCCACGACTTCTCCGCAAACATCACCTGCTGGTCGATTTTATCTACAAAGGGCTTGATGTAGCTTGACTGTTCCTTGTCGGATACGAGGATTCCCTCCGGACTTGCAGAAACCACAACATCCTGCAATCCCATACACAGTACCGGAACATCCAGTTCATTAATGACATGGACATTGCTACACTTTTCATTTAAAATGGCTTCTCCGATGCTCGCTTCTTCCATGGCTTCCGTCAGGGTATTCCAGGTTCCCAGATCCTTCCATTTGCCGCCAAAGCGCAGGACACTGATATCCTTTTCCTTCTCGCCGACCGCATAGTCAAAGCTGATCTTCTGTAAGGTTTCATACCTGGCAAACAAATCCTGGTAATCCGTAAAGTCAATGAGTTCATGAGCCTTCTGAATGAGATACCCAAGCTGGAACGCAAACACACCGCCATTCCACAATGCTCCCTTTGCAATGTATTCCTTCGCCACATCGGCGGTTGGCTTTTCTTTAAAGGTAGAAACCTTGCTCACACGTTCCTTGCTCTCCGGAATCACATAGCCATACTTCTCACTCGGATACGTCGGCTCTATTCCCATCAGCACAAGGTTGGCTTCTCCCTGCTCTGCAAGATGCGCCAGTTCCTTTACGGTTTCAAAGTAGTCTTCATCCACATACGGATCCACCGGACATACCACAACAGCTTCCTTCTCTGAAATATGCTTCACATCCTTAAGAAAAGCTGCGGCAAGTGCAATGGCCGGAAAGGTATCGCGGCGGCACGGCTCCACACAGACCGAAACCTCTTCGCCAAGCTGGTTATGAATGGCCGATACCTGTGATTTCGATGTTGCAATCGTAACCGTTGCTTCCGCATCTACCGTCTTAATCTGACGATAGACCCGCTGCACCATGGATTCGTATTCTCCATCTTCCTTTTTAAAGATCTTGATAAACTGTTTGGAGCGGATATCGTTGGATAAAGGCCAGAGGCGCTTTCCCGATCCTCCTGATAATAAGACAATGTTCATTGTGTTCCCCCATATTTATGTAATATTTACAATTCTATCTAAGCACAGACAGCCGCAGAAAACAAATTTGCATGCCTCTGAATAATTACAGTGTACCTTACTTTCCGGATAAAATCTACTAAAAAATCCGCAGCCTTTCGGACTGCGGATTTTATCATGACACTATGTGTTTTTCACTTTATACATTTCATTTTCCTGCAGGGTCTGCACAAACACATCCTATTTGCTTATTCTTTGACACCACCGATGGTAAGTCCGGTTACGAAGTATCTCTGTAAGAACGGATACAGACAGATGATCGGGAGCATGGTTGCGATGGTCGCTGCGGACCGGACAGTAACAGGTGTTACTGCTGCTGAGCTTGCTCCGGCTGCGGAAGCATTTGCGGCACTTCCACTCTGCTGCATTACAGATGACAATAATTTCATCAACTCATACTGCAAGGTTGTGTACTCACCCTTCATTCTGTTATACAACATGGCATCAAACCAAGAATTCCACTGATATACTGCAACAAACAGGGCAACGGTTGCATATACCGGTTTACATAACGGAGAAATAATCTTAATAAATACCGTCCAGTATCCAGCACCATCCAACTGTGCTGACTCTTCAAGGGAATCCGGAAGTCCCTGCATATAAGTTCTTAATACCAACATATTAAATGCACTGATTGTTCCCGGGATTACATATACCCAGAAAGTTCCGGTCAGATGTAAATTTCTGTATAACATAAAGATCGGTATCATACCGCCGTTTACATACA
>USDI01000277.1 GCA_900553305.1 uncultured Lachnospiraceae bacterium | reverse complement strand
ACGACAAACCCCGCCACATTGTTGTGCATCCTCATTGTGGTGATCTTTGATCCTTTTTTCCAGTATCATAAGGCACTGCCGGGGTTAAAAGCTGTGCTTGCGGATAAGGAATATCAGGTGGTCGGAACCTTGAAGAATTTCGATTATGACAGTGTTGTGGCAGGATCCTCCGTAGCGGAGAACTACAACAACAGCTGGTTTGACGAGGGCTTTGACTGTCACGTGATTAAGGCGATCCGTTCCTACGGTGCGACGGCAGATCTTTGTTACCTCTTAGATGAGGCATTTGAGCATCAGCAGTTAAGATATGTGTTCTACAATCTGGATCCGTCGGCACTTGTGGCAGATCCGGAGCCGACCTTTGAGCTGACGGGCTGCCCGATGTATCTGTATGATAATAATTATATCAATGACATTCAGTATGTGCTGAATAAGGGAGTCCTGTTTGAGAAGATTCCTTATATGATTGCGAAGTCTGTAACCGGTGACTATAACGAGGATGAATCCTATAACTGGGCGCAGTGGAAGGAATTTAATTCGGATATGGCGCTGGGATTGTATATCCGTAAGCCCTCTATTGCGGAAGAAAAGCCGGAGGATACTTATCAGGAGCTGCTTTCCCGGAATCTCGCATTGTTAACGGAGCGCATTGAGGCACATCCGGAAACACAGTTTTATATTTTCATGCCGCCATATTCGATGCTCTGGTGGGACAGCACCTATCGGGACGGGGATCTTGATGCTTATCTGTACAATATGGAAACGGCATTAAACACATTGCTGGAATATGACAATGTGCGGTGCTTCTATTTCATGAATGACCGTGAGACGATCTTAAATCTGGAGAATTATATGGATATTCTTCACTTCTCCGATGAGATCAACCATCAGATCTGTGAGGATCTTATTGCAGGAAAATTTGAGGTGACAAAAGAAAACTGCCACGAAACGATTGAGGATATGCGTTCCCTGGCAGAAGAAATTGTAACGAAGCTGATTCTTCCGTATGAAGACCGGATCAAGGTTGATATAGTAGATGAATAGCAGCTTAGGCTTACTTCCCCACCTGTTCCATAATGAGATTCATAATAGTTTTAATAGCATTCAGCTGATTGCTTTTTGCCATGGCATCAATGTAATGCTGACGCTCGAAGAAGAGCTCTGTCACCTTTTCGCATAACATTTCAGGCGTCAGGGCATCGTCATCCAAAACAACGGAGAAGCCCTGTGATTCAAAGGATTTCGCATTCAGGATCTGGTCACCGCGGCTGCTGCTTGCGGATAAAGGAATGAGGACGTTGGGCTTCTTTAAAGCGAGCAGCTCACAGATGGAATTTGCGCCTGCACGGGAAATAACAATGTCTGCGGCAGCAAATAAATCTTTTAATTCCGATTTCACATAATCAAACTGCTTATATCCGGCAGTACCGTTCAGCTTTTCATCAACCTTATCCTTACCACAGATGTGAACGACCTGAAAATCCTGTAACAGGACAGGCAGTGCATCGCGGACGGCAATGTTAATGGAGTTCGCGCCGAGACTTCCGCCGATCACCATAATTACCGGTTTGGAAGTATTAAAGCCACAGAAGGAAAGTCCGTCTGCCTTATTGCCATTTGCAAGTTCTTCACGGATCGGCGAACCGGATAAGACCGCCTTATCTTTAGGAAGCATGGCGAGTGTTTCCGGGAAGTTACAGCAGACCTTTTTGGCTACAGGAATACAAAGCCTGTTGGCAAGTCCGGGGGTCATATCGGATTCATGGATGATACACGGTATATGGAGAGCGGCAGCGGCCCGGACGACGGGAACACTGACAAAGCCTCCTTTGGAAAAGACCACATCGGGTTTAAGCTGCTTCAATATCTTCTTAGCCTCCCCAAAGCCTTTAATGACCTTGAAGGGATCCGTGAGATTCTTTACATCAAGATAACGTCGGAATTTGCCGGTGGAAACACCATAATAAGGAATATGAAAGTCTTCGATCAGTTTCTTTTCGATACCGTCATAGGAACCGATATAAGATATTTCAAAGCCTGCCTTTTGTAAATGCGGCAGCAGTGCAATATTCGGAGTAACATGGCCGGCTGTACCGCCGCCGGTCAGCACAATTTTATAACCAGTTGATTGTTCCATACAGATGCCTCCCATTTTGGTTCGATACATGAAAGTATAGCAGATTCCTTCTGCGTTTTCCATAGAAAGTCCGTTTTTTGTCGAAATAATCAGATAACTGATCCCTCCCATAATAAATATATAATTATATAATATATTCAGATAACTGTTCAGAATTATAGACAGGCATGGAGGAAGGATTATGTTGTCATTATTACAAAATTTCCATTTTTTATCTGTTTGTATGATAGTATTTCTATCTTTAAGTATTATATTCCAGACAATTGCAGGTGTGATGATCCACGTTTTATTGCAGGAATCTGAGAATATGAGTATGATCCGGAGTAACGCATTGAAGCAATGCCGCCAAAAGTATGTAAATTATTACAAATTAAATGGCAGAATGATAAACACATCCGTGTATGTGGATAAATTCATCAAAAAGCTGAAGCTGTTGGGGATACCTTTGACCAGATACCTGCAGCTATCCGGACAGATGATGTTTTTCTTCATCTTATCAACGGGGATCAGCATTTTCCTGCAGCTGTCATTTGGCAAAACACTGTTTGATATGGTTCCCTATTATTTAATCAGTATTTTGGGCTTGTATCTGTACTTTTCCGTGATGAGTTTTACGAACCTGGAGGAAAAGAAGAAGCTCCTTAAGATCAATCTGGTAGATTATCTGGACAATCACCTTTGCCCGCGGCTGGAAACAGAGCTGTCGGCACTGGACGAGCTTAGGCAGAAGTATTCCCCGTTCCCTTTTCAT
>USDI01000276.1 GCA_900553305.1 uncultured Lachnospiraceae bacterium | reverse complement strand
CGAATCGCATTCACCACATCATCAACCGGAGTCAACAAACCATTTCTGCCGTGGTCAATCAACTCTCTTGGGCCACCACATGGACAATCTGTCGAAATTACCGGTATCCCCAAAATCATGGCCTCGATTAATGCATTTGGCATTCCCTCTGACTTGGATGGCATAACAAAAACACCTGCTTTTTTAATATGCCCTACCACGTCAGACACAACACCTGCAAATTCTACTCTATTTTCAATCTGCAAATCCCTGACTAATTGTCTCAACATTCCTTCCTTTTCACCCGATCCATACAATATCACTCGATAATCCGGGTATTCTGAAGCTAATAATGCAAATGCGCGTATTAAGAGTTGGTGATTTTTCTGTTCATCCATTCTTCCAACTACTATAATAGTATGTTCTCTCTCTCCGTCATACGGTTCCTCAAAAAACTCTGAGTTAATGGGATTACGTAAAATTACTACTTTTTCTTTTACCGCATCAGGAAAAAACTGTGCGCACTCTCTTGTTTGTAAAACAACTCCTGCCGCTTTTCGGAACAAATGTCGTGCTGCAAACCGCATCCATTTGGAGGGATACTCCTGATTTGGGTCTGCTCTCACTGAAACAACAACCGGAATACGCAATCCCCACGAGGTGAGTAATGTCATAATATTATTTTTCCCTATGAACACTAAGATGACATCGGGCTTTTCCATTTTCCATATGTTTCGTAATTTTCGAAAGCGTCTGCAAAAATTTAGCAGACGGCTTTTTCCCACTTCTTCCGGTGTAATATCCGATATAATTCTTTTCACCTGACTATTCAACGGATATTCGTCCTGCTTTTTATATTGAGTAACTAATGTAACCTGATGCCCTTTCTCCACCATATAGCTCATTAAATTACGCATAACGCGTTCCGAACCGCCTCGGGCCAGTGACCCAATCATACAAGCAATATGCATCTTATTTATCTCCTATAGGTCTCAAACCACTGTTGGAACACAAAAAACGCCCACATCAGCTTGGAATAATTGGCACCGGTAGACGGGCCGGCATCCTGCGTTCCAAGATACTGCATAACCCTCATCGAAGTATATTCCGGGTCAAAGATTCCCTGTTTTTTTAAAAAATCTTTATTCGAATACAATAACAGTTGTTCTTTTAATGAGCCGTGCAGCCATTGATCCATTGGTACGGCAAATCCTGTCTTCGGACGCTCTAATAATTCCTTTGGCAGATAATCATATGCAATGTCTTTCAGAATTTTCTTCTTAACTCCCTGCTGATATTTCATCTCATGGGGAATCCGGAAGGAATACTCCATAACGTCTTTATCCAGAATCGGACACCTTGCCTCCAGAGAATATTTCATTGAAGCGCGATCTACCTTACAGAGAATATCGCCCGGCAGATATGTATCCATATCAAGCAGCATCCGGCAAATCTGCCAGTCCTTTACCCCATAACTGCTTTCGATCGGATAATGGCAGGATATTTGTTCTCCTAAAACCATTCTGCGGGCAATGGGCGCATATTTATTATAAGCAAACTGTGTTTTCGTTTCCTTAGGGCGGTTACCAGCAATCGCACGCACGGAAAACGGAAGCTTTTCTTCCAGTTTCAAGGAGTGAATTCCCGGAATGTTGCAAATACCATGTGTCATTCCTCCCAGCCAATCCAGTTGCTGTGCCTGATGAACCTTGTCATAAACATTATAACCACAAAAGAATTCATCGCCCCCATCACCGGAAAGGGCGACCGTTACCCGCTTTCTTGCAAGTTCCGATACCAACATAGTCGCAATTTGGGAAGAATCCGCAAATGGTTCATCATAATATGTCGGAATACTGCTGACAAGATCAAACATCTGATTTTGATCAATATACAGCTCTGTATGATCCGTTCCTAAGAATTCAGCTACTTCTTTCGCATATTCTGCCTCATTATAGCGTTCTACCGGAAAGCCTATCGTAAAGGTCTTTACCGGTGTATCCGAAATTTCCTGTGCAATGGCTGTCATTAAGGAAGAATCATAGCCTCCACTTAAGAATGCACCGAGAGGTACATCGGCGATCATTCTTTTCTTTACCGATTCCTTCAGAAGCTCCTTCAAGGTTTCCTTTGCTTCTGCATAGTCCTTTACGGGCTGCTGCCGCATTTCGTGGTAAACCTTCTTAATATCCCAGTATTTCCAGGTTTTCACCTCTCCATAGCAAAAGGACAGGATTTCTCCCGGACATAATTTATATACATTTTCAAAAATAGTATCCGGTTCCGCAATATATTGCTGATAAAGAAACCGTGGCAATACGTCGGTACGGATCTCTTCTTGAAATCCTGGACGTTTCATTAACGGCTTTAGTTCTGATCCAAAATACAGATTGCCGTCTTCGATCTCATAATACAAGGGCTTCTTGCCAATACGGTCACGAATCAGATATACTGTATCTCCTTCCCGATCATACAGACAGATCGCAAACATACCGTTAAAATGATCTACGCAGGAAATTCCCCATTTGAGATAAGCAGCAATAATTACTTCCGTATCACAATCCGAAACAAATGGATATCCCTTCAATTCCTCACGAATCTGCCGGAAATTATAGATTTCTCCATTATAAACAACGCTCACTCTTCCATCTGCTGAATGCATCGGCTGATGCCCCAACGAAGATAAATCCAGAATGGCAAGGCGGCGCTGTGCAAGTCCAATGGAATATCCCTGCTTCATCGGATAAATCTCCACACCGCCATCATCCGGACCTCGATGAACCATGGTTTCATTCATTGCATGGAGCTCATCCCTTTTAATATTCTGTTTTGAGATAAAGCCGCATATTCCACACATGCCAATGCTCCTTATTACAAACCGTTAATAGGTACAGACATGGGCTAAAAACCAATCCTC
>USDI01000275.1 GCA_900553305.1 uncultured Lachnospiraceae bacterium | reverse complement strand
CGGTAATATCTCCATACAGTTCATCATGGAATGTGGTCGTTCCCTCGGTTGGAATGTTCTGACGGATGACAAACGGCTTTCCCTCTGCCAGATTCTTCTCGATCTCTTCCTTGCTCAAATGCAGACAGTGTTTATCATAAATCATGATTTCCTTGCCCTCTACGACCTCGGTCTTTAAGGTAGAAAGACGTTCCTTGTCACAGAAACAGTAATACGCTTCTCCCTTATCAATGAGCTCTTTGGCATACTTCATATAAATGCCGGTCTTCATACGCTCACTCTGTACATAAGGACCATAGCCTCCATCCTTGTCCGGACCTTCATCATGACTGAGTCCTGCCTTTGCAAGCGTATCATAAATGATATCGACTGCACCCTCTACAAAACGCTCCTGATCGGTATCCTCGATACGGAGCATAAAATCTCCACCGTCATGCTTTGCAATCAAAAACTCATACAATGCAGAACGTAAATTTCCGACATGCATTCTCCCTGTCGGACTGGGTGCAAATCTTGTTCTGATTTTCGTCATTTCCCTGTTTCCTCTTCTTTCCAGCGTGATGCATAACTTCAAACACTTCAAATCCTGAATATTTCACGCCATCTAATCTGTTGTGTTATTTTATATTATTTTAACTATTTTTTGATCATTTTCATAGTTTGAGCAACCGGCTCTTCCTGATTGTATAAGACTGCTGCATTTATTTTTACTGCTCAAAACTATACAAAATTACTTTCTATGAGTAAATGCCTTTTCACAATGCAGTATATGGATGTCAATGACTTTCTTAATCTTCCCTGGAGGGCAGCTTCTCCTCGGCCGCATTCTTGAAGGAGGTCACTTCCTTAACTGCCTGCGGAATCGGAATATTGGTTCCGGCGCCGGCAACACAGCCTCCGGGGCATGCCATACCTTCAATCAGACATCCATTCTTCTTTCCCGCCTTGGCAAGCATCAGCATCTTCTTACATTCGGTAAGGCTTTCTGCATGTTCAATGTGCACTTCCACATCCGGATAGTACTCACGAATACAGCTTTCGATTGCACTTGCAACACCACCGGCAACACCATAACCACGTCCCGCTGAGGTTGCATCGTTCATATGGTCATGTGCTTCCACCGCTTCCGGAAGAAGTCCCTTTGCTTCAAACATACCTGCTAATTCCTCAAAGGTAATTACAAAGTCCACATCAGAACGGACGGTTCTTCTGGATGCCTCTAGCTTCTTCGATGCACAGGGTCCGATAAATACCACGCTGGCATCCGGATGATCTTCCTTGATCTTCCGTGCGGTTGCTACCATAGGCGTCAGTTCGTTGGAAATCTTATCAATCGTTTCCGGGAAGAACTTCTTCGCAAGCATGGACCAGGAAGGGCAGCAGGAAGTCAGAAGGAACGGAAGCTCTCCTGTTGCAACCTCCTTCACATAGTTCTCTGCTTCTGCCATTGCACCCATATCCGCACCGATAGCGGTTTCATATACATCATAAAAGCCCAGCTCCTTCAGTGCTGTTTTAATCATATCCGGTGTTACCTTCGGTCCAAACTGACCAACAAAGGCAGGTGCCACCTGCGCAATAATCTTCCGTCCGGACTGCATCGCACGGATCAGCTGAAAGATCTGGGATTTGTCCGCGATTGCGCCAAACGGACAGCTTACCATACACTGACCGCAGGATACACACAAATCCGGGTCAATCACAGCCCGTCCCTTATCATCGCTCTTGATTGCATTCACGCCGCAGTGGTCAAGACACGGTCTTACCTGATGGGAAATTGCATCGTAAGGACAAACCGCCTTACATTTACCACACTTAATGCACTTCTCCTGATCAATAACAGATTTGCCATTCTTCATGGAAATGGCACCTCTTGGACACACCTCACGACAAGGATGTGCCACACAGCCCATACACTTGTCCGTAACCATATAACAATTAACCGGGCAGGCATTACATGCAGATGGAATGACCTGCATGAGAGGCGGCTCGTAATACTTTTCATCAATATTACTTTCTTCCAACCCCTGTGTCAGATGAACCGGTGCATTCTCCGGCCGCAGGGACATTCCCATTGCCAGACGAATGCTTTCACGGACAATTGCCCGCTCCCTGTAAATGCTCTGATACTCGGATTCATCATAATCTACAATTTTATAAGGCAGTGCCTCAATGTCGTCCTTCAGATTTTCTGAATGATACGCAAGAGACGCTACTTCTTTAAAAATACGTCTGCGGTTTTTGCGTACCTGGGTATCGATTCCTCTCATACTCAAACCTCTTATTTTCTTTTAAGTCTATATATTACGATTACTCTGATTCTATAGGTTACTTCTTGTTCTCTTGTATTCTATAAATTATAAAAATTACAAATCATTTCTAATATGGATCGCTTCCTGCATTACCAGTATTGCATACTTTCCATTTGTATATTCTTACACAAACACGGTCGGAAATCAAGGTATAAATCTGATTTTCTTGCTGCATTCCTAATTCCTTGATTTTGCTTCACCGGGTATTTTCTTAATAATTAAATCCCTGTACCCACAGCTTCAGGACTGACTGGGTATATTAAAGGAAATTATGCCCTGCACACCCAATGATTTCTCTGTGACTGGGTACGCATCGTGGTTTTTCTCTGGCATACCCAATGTTTTTCCTGTGACAGGGTACGCTTCATCATTTTCCGCTTATATGCCCAATGCTCCCTCTTTGTTTGGGTATTTCTTCATGCTTTTCTTTTATATATCCAGTATGTCTGATCAGTAGTCGAAATGACATCTGTGAGCAGACTTATTACCGAAACCTAAATTGAATCATTTTCTGTTCCAGTATCGGGCGTAAAGCCGGTTGCTTTCAAAAGATTGAAGTACAACCTCCTGGCGCCGGCATACTGGCGGGCATTAACCGACCA
>USDI01000274.1 GCA_900553305.1 uncultured Lachnospiraceae bacterium | reverse complement strand
TAGGGAACAGTATTGCGGAATTCGTCTGGTAGAAGCACAGAACCGCGGTTAATAAAGAGGAGAGAGAGTTATGATTATCAAAATATTAATGCTGGTGATATTTTTTGGAATAATGCTGGCAATTGGTTTTTACTGTAGAAAGCATGCAACAGATGTAAATGGATTCGTACTTGGCGGACGGAGTGTCGGTCCGTGGCTTACGGCGTTTGCTTATGGAACTTCGTACTTTTCGGCAGTTATTTTCGTAGGATATGCCGGACAGTTCGGATGGAAATACGGAATTGCTTCGACCTGGATCGGAATCGGAAATGCATTGCTGGGCTCCATGCTTGCCTGGGTGGTTCTGGGAAGAAGAACCCGTGTCATGACACAGCATTTAGACAGCGCGACCATGCCGGAATTTTTTGGCACACGTTTCCAGTCCAAAAATTTAAAGATTGCGGCATCCGTGATTGTATTCGTATTTCTGATTCCTTATACGGCATCGCTTTATAATGGATTATCCAGATTGTTTGGAATGGCGTTTCATATTGATTATGCGGTCTGTATTCTTGTAATGGCAGTATTGACAGGTATCTATGTGGTAGCAGGCGGTTATATGGCAACGGCAATCAATGATTTCCTGCAGGGACTTATCATGTTGTTCGGTATTGTTGTGGTAATTGCAGCCGTATTAAAAAGCAACGGCGGTTTCCTGGAAGCTTTAAACGGACTTGCCAATGTAGAAGATGCGGCAGCGTCCACGCAGCCAGGTGTGTTTGCATCTTTCTTTGGACCGGATCCGTTTAATCTGCTGGGTGTGGTTGTATTGACATCCCTTGGAACCTGGGGACTTCCGCAGATGGTGCAGAAGTTCTATGCCATTAAGAGTGAAGCTTCCATAAAAAAGGGAACCATTATTTCTACCTTATTTGCAGTTGTGGTATCCGGAGGATGCTATTTCCTTGGGGGATTCGGAAGACTGTACAGCAGTCAGATTGACATTGCGGCAGATGGTTATGATGCAGTGATTCCGGCGATGCTTTCAAACCTGCCGGATCTTCTCATAGGACTTGTGGTGATCCTGGTATTATCCGCTTCCATGTCAACGTTATCTTCTCTTGTTATGGCATCGAGTTCAACACTGACACTGGATGTATTAAAGGATCATGTTGTGAAAGACATGGATGAAAAGAAGCAGGTATTCATCATGCGGCTTCTGATCGTGGTATTTATTGCAATTTCCGTTGTTATTGCGATTGTGCAGTATAAGAGTAATGTGACCTTTATCGCGCAGCTCATGGGAGTATCATGGGGTGCACTCGCCGGAGCATTCCTCGCACCGTTCCTGTACGGCTTATACTGGAAAAAGACAACCAAAGCCGCCTGCTATGTCAGCTTTGTATTTGGCGTCGGAGTGATGACACTGAATCTGTTCTTTAGAAGCGCATTCCCGACGGTATTGCAGTCTCCGATTAATGCCGGCGCCTTTGCCATGGTAGCAGGACTTATACTGGTTCCGCTTGTGAGCCTTGTGACAAAAAAACCAGACAAAAAATGGGTGGAGGATACTTTTGCATGCTATAACCGTAAGATCGAGGTTCCGGTGAAACAGTCACTGAATGAGTAGAAAATGATGTCTCATTTTGCTGAAAATTCGCCAAAAATCTTTTAAAATTTACTTTCCTTTTGGAAATGAATGTTGTATAATCACTTTATTGTATGACAAATCATTTGCAATTCGTAAGAAAATTCCCTTTAGAAATGTAATAATGGAATACAGTTTTCATAGATATTTGGAGGAGAGTATGAGAGAAAAGTATGAGTCTTTAGCACTTGCTGATTTAAAAGCAGTAGCAAAAGCAAGAGGTCTGCGGGGCATTTCAACAATGAAAAAGGACGAGCTGGTAGAGGCAATGCTTGCAGCAGATGAAAAGGATAAGGCAGAAGGCAGGGGCATACAGAAACCCAAGGGCGTTGTGGCATCCAGAACCGCAGAACGCAGGGAAACAAAGAATAAAGAAGAAGTAAAAGGAAAAGAAGACACCAAAAAGGAAGAAACAAAGGCCAAAGAAGAAAAACAGTCCCAGACTGAAGAAGAAAAGACGATAGAGGAACTGGACAGCGGAATCAGTGCACATGGTATTCTGGAGGTTATGCCGGATGGATTCGGATTTATCCGATGTGAGAACTATCTTCCGGGTGAGAATGATGTCTATGTGGCTCCGAGCCAGATCCGCCGTTTCGGACTGAAGACCGGTGATATTCTGGAAGGAAACACCAGAGTGCGTACACAGGGCGAGAAATTTGCGGCACTGTTATATGTGAAGACCATCAACGGTTATACACCGGAGGAAAGCTCGAAGCGCCACAATTTTGAAGACATGACTCCGATTTTTCCGAATGAGCGTCTTCATCTGGAGATGCCGGGTGCGAGTGTAGCGATGCGTGTCATGGATCTGATCAGTCCGGTTGGTAAGGGACAGAGAGGTATGATTGTATCTCCCCCGAAAGCAGGTAAGACAACCCTGTTAAAGGATGTTGCAAAATCCGTAAAACGTAATTCACCGGAAGTACACCTTATCATTCTGCTGATTGATGAACGTCCCGAAGAAGTAACCGATATTAAGGAAGCAATTGAAGGACCAAATGTGGAAGTGATTTATTCTACCTTTGATGAACTTCCAGAGCATCATAAGCGTGTATCCGAAATGGTTATTGAGCGTGGTAAGCGTCTGGTAGAGCATGGAAAGGATGTTGTAATCCTGATCGACAGTATTACACGACTGGCAAGAGCCTACAACCTGATTGTTCCCCCGAGCGGAAGAACATTATCCGGTGGTCTGGATCCTGCGGCATTACATATGCCGAAGAGGTTCTTTGGTGCGGCGAGAAACATGCGTGAGGGCGGATCCTTAACGATTCTGGCAACCGCACTGGTAGAAACCGGATCC
>USDI01000273.1 GCA_900553305.1 uncultured Lachnospiraceae bacterium | reverse complement strand
TTTTACTCATGTGGTTACTTCGCCATATAAAATCTGTCAAATGTGCTCTGGAATGCAAGCATTCCGATCATATTTATCAGATTTTGCATGGCTCTGAATAGTTACTAAATTCCATTTTATCGGATCTGTCAGAAATATTCAATTTATTTCTTGCGTATATATATGTAACAATTGTTAGTGTTTAAACAGCAGCCGGACACATGATGTCAGGCTGCGTAAGAATTTAATTCAGGAGTGGCAGTCTCCTTAACTAACAGTTCTGCTATGCAGAAAGGATTGTGAGGGAAAAGGATGCAGAATCAGAAGCTGGAAGATGTATTAAATTTATCATTAGAGGCGACCAGGGAAGAAAGGGAAAAGTCCCGGCAATTGGATGTGGGATATCTGGAGGAGGAGAAACGCTGGGAGCTGATTGTGAAATACAACGGAAGCCTGCAGCCGCTGTCTGGGGATCTAATACAGGTAGAGGAACTGATTGCAGGCTATGCGATCGTAACACTACCGGAATCTCTGATTGAATCGTTTGCAGAACTGCCAGAGGTAGAATATGTCGAAAAACCAAAGAGGTTGTATTTTTCGATGCTGGACGGAAAGCAGGCCTCCTGTATACCGGAGGTTACGGTGAGAGATCCATTTCTGTCTGGAAAAGGGGTATTAATGGCCATACTGGATTCCGGAATTGATTATCAGAGTCCGGAATTTCAGGAAAGAGGCGGGAAAACAAGGATCCGTTATTTATGGGATCAGACATTAAATCCGAAAGAGGTGGATGCACTTCTTACGGATCATAATGAAGAATTTATGCAAAGCCTACCGCCTGAAGGCTTTACCCAGGGAGTCATGTTTTCGAAAGAACGGATTGATGCGGCATTGCAGAGCACTGCGCCGTTACAGCTTGTGCCAAGTGTGGACATTTCCGGACATGGAACCGCAGTTGCAACGATTGCGGCAGGATCAGGGAATTTTATGGATGGCAGATTTCAGGGAGTGGCACCGGAAGCAGAACTGCTGATTGTAAAGCTCGGGAACAGCAGACCGAATTCTTTTCCCAAGACTACGGAACTGATGAGGGGACTTACCTTTGCTGCCCGGACGGCACTGCAGCTCTCCATGCCGCTTGTGATTAATCTGAGCTTTGGAAATACCTATGGGGTTCATGACGGAACATCACTTGTGGAGCGGTTCCTTGATAATATTGCAGAGCTCGGGAGATGTGTGATCTGTGTAGGGAGTGGCAATGAGGGAGCAGCCGGAGGGCATGCAGCAGGAACATTTAACAGGAATGCACAGGGAAATATACCACGGACCGAATTGGCAGTTGGTGAGTATCAGGCGTCATTCAGTGTGCAGCTATGGAAGGAGTATACTGATACCTTCCGGATTGTCTTACAGTCTCCGGGAGGGCAGATCCTGCAGCTTAATTCTGCATTAGGCACAGCCGTGCGTTATCGGATGGAAGATACAGAGCTTTTGATTTATCAGGGTGAGCCCACCCCGTATTCCGTCAGACAGGAAATTTATTTTGATTTTTTACCGGTGAACAGTTATGTTAACCAAGGAATCTGGAGCTTTATGATAGAGCCGGTACAGGTGGAAGGTGGAGGGTATGATTTCTATCTGCCAAGCAGCTCTGTACTTAGCGCAGAAACCAGATTTTTCCAGTCAACACCGGAAAAGACACTGACCATACCTTCTACAGCAGCCAGAGTGATTACCGTTGGGGCTTATGATACCTATACCGAAGCCTATGCGGATTTTTCAGGAAGAGGCGGGAATATGCCTCCTGCATCGGTTAACATAAAACCGGATCTTGTAGCACCAGGAGTAAACATTAAAACGTTAAGTCCAGGAAATGTTCCGGTTGCCGTGTCAGGAACCTCCTTTGCCACGCCCTTTGCTTCAGGAAGTGCTGCACTTCTTATGGAATGGGGGATTGTGAGAGGAAATGATCCTTTTCTGTATGGAGAAAAGGTAAAGGCCTATCTTCGAAGAGGTGCCCGCACATTGCGGAGTGAAAGTGTTTATCCTAATAATCGTGTCGGTTGGGGGGCACTGTGTCTTGCAGGAAGCCTGCCGGATTAAAAATGGAAAGAGCAATAAGGAAGAAATAGATGAAAAATAGAGTGATTGAAGTACAAAATATTCCGGTCTCAATTTCGAAAAAAGAGTCGGATGATTATATTTGTATTACAGATATTGCGAAAGCAAAGATAGGAGAATCACGTAGTGCAGATGTTGTAAAGAACTGGCTGCGAAATAGAAATACATTGGAATTTTTGGGAACGTGGGAGATGATTTATAATCCTGAATTTAAAGTGGTCGAATTCGACCACTTTAAATCCGAAGCAGGTTTGCATACATTTGTACTGAGTGCAGCAGAGTGGATTAATAAAACAAACGCTATAGGATTATATGTAAAGCGTGGGAGTCATGGAGGTACATATGCTTATAAAGATATTGCTTTTGAATTTGCCTCATCAATCAGTCCCGTTTTTAAGCTATATTTAATCAAAGAATTTCAACGTTTCAAGGAGAAAGAAAACAATCTGGAAAAAAGGGAATGGAATGCAAAACGTTTTCTTAGTAAAAATAATTATTTGATTCAGACCAGTGCAGTAAAGAACTATTTGCTTCCACAGATGAATTACAGAGAAAATTTACAATGGCTGGCATATGCAGAAGAAGCAGATATATTAAATGTGGCATTGTTTGGATTTACAGCAAAAGCATGGAGAGAAGTTAATCCAGAATTAGCCAATAAGAATAATGTCAGAGATTTTGCAACGATTAATGAATTGACAGTGCTTTCGAATTTGGAATCTCACAATGCACAGATGATCAGGGAAGGGAAAGGAAAAGAAGAACGATTTAGAAATTTGCAAGAGATTGCTCAATATCAATTGAATGTTTTGAATACAGCAGAGTTTGATTCTAAATTTTT
>USDI01000272.1 GCA_900553305.1 uncultured Lachnospiraceae bacterium | reverse complement strand
GTATAAACATAGCAAAGCTTCCACCTTCCGGTCCGTTCCGACTTATAATACTGCATATGTACTGTACCGTGAGGAACCTGGCTCAGCCTGTATTCTTCAAAATCCTCTTCCGGCATCTCCAGGAAATTTACAACCTGAAAACCCCCATAACCAGCCGGTGCATCGGGATTTACTACCGTTGTGCCATTTACCTGGCAGGTATAATAATGGAATCCCGGTTCGATGCCTGTTACTTCACCCACCCAAAATTCAGATGTGGATGCATCCCCCGTTTCCGGAATCAACTCATATTTCCCTACTCCCCACAGATCAACCTCTACCTTTCGGGCACCCTTTGCAGGAATTCGGAATACTGCTGTTCCAGGTGCAGTCACCTGTTGTCCCGGAGCAACATCAACATAACGTCCGGCAGGCTGTCCCAATTGATCAACCTCAAATACAAGTCCCTTATATATAGGATCAAAGAACAGCATATCCTCCCGCCAGGTCTGCTGATAAAGCATTTCAACCGACATCACCTGTTCTTTCCATTCAACCTTCTGATTGTTATCTGCGGAGTCTGTGCAAATGTCCTCCTCAGGATTTTTGAAAATCAACTGTGCAAAATCTCTCAGGCACTCTCTCCATACATGCCACTCATGATAGCCGGTATAAGTTTTGTGGGTAACCGGTACTCCTGCTTTTTCACAGTCTGCAAGAAATTTCTCCTGCTTTTCCTTAAGCTCAGTTTCTCCATTGCCGCAGCCTAAAAATACCCTTTCCATAGGCCACTCTTTATTCTGGACGATCAGTCTCTTCATTTCATCGGTACGTACTCCGGAGAAAATACCCAGTGCGCCAAACAAATCCGGATGATTTGCGGCAGCAAGAAGCGCCTGTGCAGATCCAAGTGAAAGACCCGCAACTGCTCTGTGCTTCCTGTCTGAAATGGTACGAAAATGTGTATCTGTGTATCCGATGCAATCCTTTGTAAGCTCACTGTCAAAGTCTCCCGGATAAAATACGGCCTGTTCACCCTCACAGAAAGCATAATTACAACAGGAAACCACAATCATTTCCCGGCATTTTCCTTCCGCAATCAGATTGTCCATGATGAAATTCAGCTTCCCGTTCCAGATCCATCCGGTCTCATTCTCTCCAACACCATGCATAATATAGAGAACCGGATAATTTTTGTTTCCCTGCTGATAGGTGGGCGGTGTATAAATATAGCAGCTCTTCATATGTCCGTTTACGCTGCTTACATACTTATGCAGCTGCACATCTCCATGAGGAACGTCTTTGATAAACCAGAAATCCTGCCCCGGTTCCGGAAGTTCAAAGAAATTCTTTGCCCCAAAGCATCCATAACAAAAGGGCGCAATGGGGTTACGAACCTGCACTCCATCCACATACCAGTCATGATAATGGAATCCGGGAGCAATGCCCGACACTTTTTTCGTATAATAGCCCTCTGCATCCTTTTCGAGGACAATTCTGTCTTTTCCCATGCTTCCTCCCACACCCGAAACCTCCACGCTCTGTGCATCCGGTGCATACATGGAAAAAATTACCTCATTATCCTTCGTTACAATGATTCCCGGCCTATCTTCCTGATATCCAATAAATTCCTTTCCATTCTTTTTTATCAGCAATGCCTTTTTGTTAACAGGATCAAAAAATAATGGATGTAATGTAATTGCCTGATTTAATTTACTTTGCATGATTCATTTTCTCCTTTGAAAAAGTTTTTATCCACTTTCCGCTCCTCAAGCGGAATACACACCATATCGATTTACAAATCTGATCTATTTTCAGAAAAACATAGATCCAAAAAGCATCCAGATGCCATACCAGCCCCGCCAGAATTCCAAGGGGCAATGACGCAGCCCACAGAAAAATAATATCTGCCACCATGAGAAATTTCGTATCACCACCGCCACGGAGCACTCCCTTTGTCAGAATGCTGTTCATAGACTGAAAAATAACAATAAATGCGATGGCGTCCATAAGCTCACCGGCAATCTGAGCCGTTTCAGGTGTTATATTGTAAAGTCCGATAATGGGTCTGCTTAATACCTTGATCAGACCTCCGCCTAAAATGCCCACTACCAGGCCAAGAAGCAGGAATGTCCAGGCCTGCTGCTGTGCCTTTTCCCGTTCACCATGGCCTAATGTGTGACCGGTCATAATGCAGCTGGCGTGACAGATTCCCTGAATTACCACGGTCGTAAGCTGCTGTGTAACAACTGTTATTGAATTTGCCGATACAAATCCCGTTCCGATTCTTCCCATAACCATTGCTACCGCTGAAGTACCAAGAGCAAGCAGTGAATCCGAAACAAATACCGGAATGCTGATAGAAACATAATCCTTAATCAGGGAATTACATTTCATCCGCAAATCCTTCAGTCGATAGCCGATCTTGCGATCTACAAACAAAAAATATCCACATATCAGCGAAAATTCAAATACTCTGGCAATCAGTGTTCCCACTCCTGCACCTTCTACTTCCATCCTGGGAACTCCCAGCTTGCCGAATATAAACATATAGTTGAATAGTATATTTACAAAAAAAGAACCTATGGATGTAAAGAGCGGAAAATTCACCTGCCCGACGCTTCGAAGCACAATCGTACAGGTCATGGTCATTCCCTGCAGAAGATAGCAGTATACCATCCACTTAAAATATTGAACTCCTTGTGCAATTACCGCACTGTCACTGGTATACATCCTCATAAGCAGCTGAGGGATCAATATGGTTGGCAGCATAAACAGAACCGCAAGTACGATGCAAAGCCGCAGCATCAGGGTTATGGTCTTTTTCAGAGAAGTAATATCCTGCATTCCCCAGAATCTTGAGGTCAGCACGCTGGCTCCCATGGCGATTCCCATACAGCAGATCTGGTATATATTCACAAACTGATTAGCCAGAGCCGTAGCAGAAAGCGAGGTTTCCCCAAGCTTTCCCA
>USDI01000271.1 GCA_900553305.1 uncultured Lachnospiraceae bacterium | reverse complement strand
ACTAAAATAGCCATACGGCGTGCAGATATTCTCTATGCAATTATGTCAGATGATCATTGTACCATTCATATGCTTGAAGGAAGTGCTTACCGTTGCCGGATGACATTGAAGGAACTAAAGAAGCAGTTGGATGAAGGGTTCATGGAAGTAAAACGTGGCTGTATGATCGCAGTGTCTGCAATCAGTGACATTGGGGACAAAATTTTGCTGTGTAATGGTGAAGAAATCAGCTATACAAAGCGGAAGAAAAAGGTACTCAGAGAAGAATTGCAGAAAAAACAGGAGCTTATGATTGCAAAGCTCAGTAGAAAAAAGCGGCCGCTGACGGAAGAAGAATATCGCAGATATTATAAGATATGTGATGCTCTCCCTTTTGCATTTACGGATATAGAGATGGTATTTAATGAAGAAAAAAAGGCAGTGGACTGGATCTTTCGATATGGAAATGAAGCATTGGCTGTTCTGGAAAAGTTACCGTTGAACAAGATGATCGGAAGGTCCTTTTCCAGTCTTTTTTCGAATATGGATGCAAAATGGCTTCGTGGCTATGAACGTGCAACCCTGTATGGTGAAACGTTGGAAATCGTGGATTATAGTCCGGAGATCGGGAAGAATCTGAAAATTATATGTTTTCCAACATTTCCGGGACATTGCGGCTGCATTTTGTTTGATACGGACAAACTGAGATATATAAGAGAGGGAAATCAGCTGGCAAAATCGGTTGTGGGTTTCATGAAAACGAATTCTATGGAATAAAAATGTCGTTTTGCCGACGTTTAGGGCGATTTGCCGCAATGAAAACGTTGTTTCACAATAGTTTGCTTGTTCCCTTAATATATACATGATATATTTCTATTAGTTGTAATTCCTGCGATTGATTGAAATTTACGGCAGGGAATCATTACAAAAATTGGTGCAAAAAGGAGAACTATATCATGAAAAGGAAAAAAACAGTGGCTTTGATCACCGCTGCGTTGACATTTACCATGACTGCCTGCGGCAGCTCGACCGCAATTACCGAATCAGTATCAACAGAGGAAAGCGCGTCGCCCACAATTACCGAATCCGTATTAGCAGAGGAAAGCGCGTCGTCCACAATTACCGAATCCGCATTAACAGCGGAAAGTAAACCGGCTACCCAGTATACGATTGATGCAAATCAGGAGGTTTATGCATTACTGGATTTCAAGGATACTGCGGAATTTGAGAATGCGACGAAAGGTCTGATTGCTTCTCCGGATACACTGGATATTTATGATGAGAACGGGAAGACTGTATGGAGCCAGACGGCATATGCTTTTCTGGATCAGGATGCTCCGGATACAGCAAATCCAAGTCTTTGGAGAGATACCCAGCTGAATCATATTTATGGTCTTTTTGAAGTGACCGACGGAATTTATCAGGTGCGCGGCTATGATATGTCCAATATCACGTTCATAAAGGGCGATACGGGATGGATTGTAGTAGATCCATTGATGAGTGTTGAATGTGCGGCAGCGGCTTTTTCTCTGGTGGAGGAGAATCTTGGAACTTTTCCTGTAAAGGCAGTCATTTACAGCCATTCCCATGTTGATCATTTTGGTGGAGTCAAGGGGATTGTTTCAGAAGAAGACGTGCAATCCGGCAATGTGCAGATCATTGCACCGGAAGGCTTTGAGAAGCATGCGGTCAGCGAGAATATTTATGCAGGTACCGGTATGGGGCGAAGAGCAAGTTATCAGTATGGAACATTGCTCGAGGCCGGTGAAACAGGATCTCTTGCCATTGGTATTGGTATGGGGCAGTCCAAGGGCAGTGCAAGCTATATTTCTCCTACACTTGAAATTACTCAAACCGGTGAGAAGCATACGATTGATGGAGTGGAAATTGAATTCCAGCTTACTCCCGGTACGGAAGCACCGGCAGAGATGAACTTCTGGATTGGATCAAAAAATGCTTTGTGGATGGCCGAGAACTGCACGGGAACACTCCACAACCTGTACACACTCCGTGGTGCTCAGGTTCGTGACGGAAATGCATGGGCAGAGTACATTATGGAATCACTGGCTCACTATGGTGATCAGGCAGAGGTGGTATTCCAGTCCCATAATTGGCCGCATTGGGAAAATGATACAATTCAGGAATATATGATCAATACTGCAGCGGTATATAAGTTCATTAATGACCAGACATTACTTTATATTAATGAAGGTTATACGGAAACAGAGATTGCCAATATGATCCGGCTTCCGGAGGAGCTGGAGAAAATCTGGTATACGCGTCAGTATTACGGTACCGTTTCCCATAATTCGAAAGCGGTATATGAGAAATATATGGGCTGGTATGACGGGAATCCTATCCATCTTGCAGAACTTACACCATCGGATTATGCTCAGAAGCTGGTAGAATATATCGGTGATACAGATGCTGTTATTGAAAAAGCAAAAGAGGATTTTGCCAAGGGTGAATATCAATGGGTTGCCCAGATCACCAATACGCTGGTTTATGCGGATCCGGAAAATATGGACGCACGTTATCTGTGTGCAGATGCTTTAGAACAGTTGGGATATCAGGCAGAAGCAGGTCCATGGCGCAATGCCTATCTTTGTGCGGCACAGGAGCTGCGAAATGGCACCAATACCGATGATGCAACAAGAGCTAATGGTAACGGTGATGTTATTTTACATATGACACCTGATATGATTCTGGATTATCTGGGAATTCTTATGGATACAACGAAGGTTTCTGATCTGACCTTTACAGCAAATTTGATATTACCGGAAGGGAATTATGTACTCCGTGTGAAAAACGGTGTACTGCTTTATCAGAAGGATACCCAGGATGCGGATGCAGATGTGACCTGGACAACGAAACGTGCAGGACTATTGTCTATTGTCCAGAAAAACGCAGAGAATGTTGCAGCTTTGGTTGAGCAGGAAGGTGATGAGACCTGTCTGACACGATTGATGGACGCCG
>USDI01000270.1 GCA_900553305.1 uncultured Lachnospiraceae bacterium | reverse complement strand
AACTATGTTCTTTAGTGTCCGCCGCTACGACTTGGGACAATTAAGGAGGAAAATTAAATGAGTAGAGAAAAAACCAGAGGTTCACTTGCAAGAAAGATTATAGGTGCAATTCTGATCATGCAGGTTGTTGTCATGACGTGTCTTTCCATAATGGTGGTATATGGAATTACACAAAATGTAAGGACAACGGCACCAGACAATCTGCAGACAATCGTACAGGAGAGAAGCCAGATTGTGGAAAATTATGTACAGGAATCAGAGGTGATTTTGTCAGCATACAGTAAGGCAGGAGAAATTTTGAATGTCCTGAAAAACCCGGGAAATAAATCAGCAGTTGAGGCGGCACAGAAATATACGGAATCTTTTTCTGCGGATATAAACAATCTGGAAGGACTGTATGTAAGTGAATGGAATACCCACGTACTTGCCCATACCAATGCAGGTGTTGTTGGCATTACTACAAGAGAAGGTGATTCCTTGAAAGCATTACAGGATATACTGCTTGCAACGGATGGGGTATATAATACAGGGATTATTATATCGCCTGCAAGCGGCGAACAGATTGTTTCTATGTATCGGGCGATCTATGATGAAAGTGGAAATCCTGCAGGACTTGTTGGAGGAGGAATTTATACGGCAGGTCTTGTCAACAAACTGGACAGCCTTGGAATGAGCGGAATGGAACATGCAACTTACTGCATGATTAATGTAAAGGATCATAAATATATTTTCCATAATCAACCGGAAATGGTTGCTGCAGAAACAGAGGAAGAGTATCTGCTGCAGTTATGTGAGAAATATAAGGATACCCCCAATTCCGTTGGCGGTTATGACGAGCACAAAGAGAATGGAAAAGACTACATTGACTCCTATTATTACATGGCAGACCGTGGATGGCTGTTTATTATTAAAGACAGCTACGAGGAACTCTTTGCCTCAGCATTGACAATGCGTACCAATCTGATTATATTATGTGCAGTTATTCTGCTTATACTTGGGATAGTTTCTGTGATCATCATAAACCGGATGATGCGGCCGATGAAACCAATCGAAAATGGAATCCTTGCATTACAGCAATTTGATATCAAAGAAAATGAGGAAATAGAAAAGCATTATACAAGAAAGGACGAGTTGGGAAGTATTTCAAGAGCAACAGGTACACTGATCTGTTCGTTGAGAGATATTGTCCAGACTCTTCGGGATTGCTGCGGTACTTTGCATGGAAAAGCGGATGATTTACAGAATTCGGCAGTGGAACTCGTGGATGATATGACGGATCAGACGGCAACAACGGAGCAGCTGTCTGCCTCTCTGGAAAGCACAAATGATGCGATTGCCCATGTATATGAAGAAATAGGGCATATCAATACCATTGTGGAGAGCATTATGCAGGAAATCCGGGATTCAGATGATATGAGCAGAAAAGTGAAAGCAAATGCAACGGAGATGCAGTCAAGCGCCACGGAAGCATATGAAAAAGGAAAGGAAGAGCTGGAAACAACCAGAATTTCTGTTAAAAATGCAATTTCCAGCCTGAATGGGTTATCCAAAATTAATCAGCTGGCAATGGAAATACTGAGTATTGCAAATAAAACGAATCTTTTATCTCTTAATGCGTCCATTGAAGCAGCAAGAGCCGGCGAGGCCGGAAAGGGCTTTGCTGTTGTTGCGGGTGAAATCGGCGCACTTGCTGATACATCCAAATCAACGGCAACCAATATCCAGCAGATTTGTGCGGAAGCAAATGACAGTATTGACAGTGTTAATAATTGCTTTAATGATATGATGGGTTATATGGAACAAAGTGTTGTACGGCAGTTTGAAAATTTTGCAGAGCAGTCAACGGATAACCGATCGGCTGCGGAAGTAATTAAGAAACAGTTGGATGAAATAAATATCGCAATCGGGCAGCTGGAACAGTCAGTCAGTCAGATTGGCGAGCACATAGAAGATGTCCATGAAATTACCCAACAGGATCAGGAAGCAATAGGCGGCATTGTACATAAGAATGAAAAGCTTGCTGTAGTGGCAGATGCGATCCGGAATCAGGCGCAGGAGAATCAGAATATTGCACGGCAGTTGGCAGAAATTGTGGATCAGTTTGAAATGTAGTATTGTGTATGAAAGGCCGTTCTTATCATGTGTTGTATCCTGGTGGTTACAATTTTGTACGGCTTGCGTTTGCAAAACCCGATAAACTATAGTTTATCGGGTTTTCAGTTAGAGTTTTTCAGGTTGTTTACACGTGGTGAAAAGGTATAATAAAATTATCAAATGTTTCTAAAACAAACAAGAGGGAGGCAAATATGAAACTGAAAAAATTAACAGCTTTATTACTTGGCGTTACCATGACAGTAACCATGCTGGCTGGCTGCGGTGGCGCTACAACAACAGATGGCAGTAGTACATCATCTACAACAGAGACTACAACCGAGTCTTCTGACACAGCAGGAGATTCCACAACAGAAGAGGCGAAAACTTCTTATTCAGAATGTTCGTTACCATGCCGGGTTCTGAAATTAATGATGATAATGAAATTGCCCAGATGATTGGCGAGAAGTGGGGCGTTCGTATTAAAGAGACATGGTTAACAGGACAGACTGCATCAGAAGCAACCGGTATGTTAATTGCAAGTGATGAATATCCGGATTATATTGACAGCGATGACATGTCACTCCTGGTAGATGCAGGAGCACTCATTCCGTTGGATGACTATATTGACCAGTATCCGGAATTTAAAGAAAAATGGTTCACAGAAGATGAATGGGAAAAGTTCCGCCAGCCGGATGGACATATCTACTGGATCAATCCTTTCGGAAATACGAAGGGTGAACCTACTGTAACAACACATAATGACGAAGCATTCTGGATTCAGGTAAGAGTTCTTGAGTGGGCCGGATATCCGGAAATCAAGACCATGGATCAGTATTTCCAGGTAATCGAAGATTACATGGCAGCAAATCCGACCATGGAAGATG
>USDI01000269.1 GCA_900553305.1 uncultured Lachnospiraceae bacterium | reverse complement strand
GCTACCATGCTGCTTTCAGGATTTACGACCGAATATAAGGAGCTGTTGTGGGGCGTGAATATCGGTGGACTCGGTACATTGATTGCATCCCTGGCAAGTCTCATTTCCTATAAGTTTTATGCCTCCGTAAAGGGAGCACAGCGCGGAAAATATATGCTGGTTTTTACGGTATATAATGTGGCTTTTTTACTCCTGCTGTGCCTATTTGCAACGATATCAGGAACTGGCAGGTAAGAGCCGGTGATGTTTACTTTTCCTTACCGATCAGAGAGGAACGGTTCAGGTAATGCGAAGCTCCTTCTGCAAAAGGAAAAGTGCCCCGACACTTGGAATGACCATACAGGCATTCACGAGATCGGCACATTCCCAGACAAAGCGAAGGGGCAGAATGGCACCGATAAAGATCATCACGAGGTAAGCGAGTTTATAGTAAAGGACCCCCTTATTGCCGGTCAGATAACCGTAAGCCTGCTGTCCCATGTAAGACCAGCCGATCAGTGTGGTCACGGCAAAGGCGGCAAGACACAGAGACAGGAAGGTATTCCCACCAAACGGCAGATAAGAAAAGGCAACGTCGACCAGACTTCCTTCGTTGGCGAGCGTAAGGGAATCCGGATGCAGAATCATATTGGTTACAATGACGAGGCCGCTTAAAAGACACATGACAACGGTATCCCAGAAGACGGCGGTCATGGAAACATATGCCTGACGCACGGGATTCTGTTCAGAGGTTGCGGCGGCGGTAATGGCAGCCGTTCCAATCCCGGCTTCGTTGGTAAAAAGCCCTCTGGCAATTCCGAAACGGGCAGTGAGCATCAGGGAAGAGCCGGCAGCACCGCCTAAGGCTGCTCTTGGTGCGAGGGCATGCTTTACGATAAGGACGATGGCAGGAAGCAGGGCAGAGCGGTTGATCCAAAGAAGCAGGATACAGCTTAAGGTATAAAGGACGCCAAGAACCGGAACTATTTTCATGCAGGCATTGGCAATGGAGTGGCTGCCCTTAAGGATCACGGAAGCAATCAGCACAACCGTCACAAGGCCGGTGATGTATGGAGAAATATGGAAGGTAAGCTCCGTTGTCTGGGTCACGGCATTGGCCTGTGTGAAACAGCCGACAAACAGGGCGGCAAGAAAGGTCAGAAATGCATAAAATTTCCCGATAGATTTATTATGTAAACCGATCTCCCAGACATACATGGGACCGCCGTGGTAGGTGCCGGAAGCGTCCTGATGCCGGAAACGCACACTTAAAAAGCATTCCGCATAGGAGGTTGCCATACCGAGCACACCGGTGAGCCAGCACCAGAAGATGGCACCGGGACCGCCGAGGGCAACGGCAGTCGAAACGCCGACAATGTTGCCGGTTCCGAGAGTGGAAGCAAGCGTGGTAGACAGGGTGGCAAAGACAGAGAAGTTTTTGCTTTCCCCGGAAGGTGCACAGACGGACATACGGATTGCGGAAAGAAGATGCTTTTGCGGAAACTTCAATAAAAGTGTAAAATAGATATGGGTTCCGGAAAGCAGAAGGAGCAGCGGGCCGCTCCAGAGGAACCGGTTGATGTCCTGTACAAAGGAAAACCAGGTATTCATACGAAACTGCCTTTACTTAGGAAGTTATAGTGCAGTTTATGAGGAGATTACGGATTTATGCCTGAAAGAAAGATAAGAATTCCGATCTGGTTTATTTTCATAGCGGTACTGCTCAATGTAATTGCCAGAGTCAGTCCACAATTTGCAAAATATTATGTAAACCACATTTTCCCTATGTGGGTAGAAAGCTATGGAAGAGTTAGCGGATTATTCCCTTTTTCGGTAGGAGAAATGATGCTTTATCTGGGAGTCGTTCTGGCAGCCGTGTGGATTTTATGGGGAATTTTGGAAGGTGCTGTGTATGGGGTGTCTTATGTGCGAAGGCGTGTGAAAGGCACAAAGCATGAACGATCGGAAGGAAAAGGAGTAAAGCCGCCACAGACAGGGAGCAGTGTTCCGGGATGGAACAGGAGTTTGTGTAGAGCATACCGGAAATATTCCCTGTTTCTTATATGGGTAGTGGGAATTGTCTGTCTGATTATGACTCTCAACTGCTTTTTGCTGTACCAGGTGCCGACGATTACGGAACGGAAGCTTTTTATTACACAGGAAGCCAGGGAACATACTTATGGTGCTGCAGAGCTTATAAAACTCCGGGATGAAGTGGTGGAAAAGGCGAATGCGCTTGCCCTTAGGATGGAGCGGGATGAGAAGGGCTATATTGTTTCCGATCTGGATATCGAGGAGACCGCACGGCAGGAAATGATACGTCTTGGAGAAATGTATCCGCAATTGTCCGGCTATTACCCGAAACCCAAGAGGCTAAAGAGCTCTGCTTTTTTCAGCCAGCAGTATATTATGGGGTATTATTTCCCATTTTCGATGGAAGCAAATTATAATACGATGATTTATATTACGAATCAGCCGGCAACGCTCTGCCATGAGCTGTCCCATTTAAAGGGCTTTATTCTGGAGGATGAGGCAAACTTCATCGGATATCTGGCCTGTGTGGGATCAGAGGAAGAGCTGTTTCAGTATAGCGCTTACTTAAGTGTGATTGCCTATCTGGATGATGATTTTTACCGGGCAGTCGGTGAAGAGGAATATTGGAAGCATCCGGAAATTTCCGTGCAGGTCCGCAAAGACAGTGTTTTCCTGACCAGGGAAGCCTGGGATCAGGTGGAGGAAAAGGCGGTTTTAGAGACCACAAAGGTGCAGCAGGCCTCGTATGATTTTCTGGAAACAACGCTCACGCTAAATGGTGTCGAAGATGGACTTGACAGCTACAGCCGCGTTGTCCAGCTGCTATTAATGTGGGCTCATTAACGGCCGGTATCCAGCAGAACAGGATGATGGAATAAAGTGTGGATTTGCAGGTTTTGTGCAGATGTTATCTATGGTACAATAAAATGATACCAGGGTCAAAAGGTCTAAGCCCACATGAGCTTGCTCATAAGTGGGTG
>USDI01000268.1 GCA_900553305.1 uncultured Lachnospiraceae bacterium | reverse complement strand
ATATGATTTTTCCCAGACAGGAACAGAATCACGGTCCGTTGGCTGTGAAGCGTATGGCCGTGTAACTCTGGAGGCTATGATGACAGGGGATCTTGTCATTGCTTCGGATAGTGGATCAAATCCGGAATTGTTACAGGATAATCATAATGGCTTATTGTTTAAGAGTAATGATGCGGAAGATCTGGCTCAGAAGATGGGATATGCGATGAAATATTCCTGTAATGAGCACAGGAAGCATGCGTTGGAATATGTGTATGCAATTCATACACGGGATGATGCCTGCCGAAAGGTACAGGAAGTATATAGTCAGATATGTGATAGGGATGAGGAAAGTGAATAAACTCTCAATTATTTTAACAACATTCAACAGCATAACGAACCTGCAAAAAACCCTCAACAGTATCGAAATGCAGGATTATCCGGACATAGAAGTAAATATCAAGGATGGCTGTTCTTCGGACGGTACACTGGATGTGATTGAAAATTACGCAAAGACCAGTAAGTATACGGTTAACTGGATTACCAGTCCCGATCAGGGAATTTATGATGCCATGAATCAGGGATACAGGCTGGCATCGGGAGATGTCATTGTTTTCTTTAATGATGTTTTTGTGATGAACGATGCGGTTTCCAGGATGATGGAACTTATTCAAAATTCACCCGGATGTGTGGGAGCACATGCAGATCTGGTTTATGCAGATGATACACGAATAGTCAGAACCTGGAAAATGGGACAGCAGAAAAGTCTGTACTGTGGATGGATGCCGGGACACCCGACCTTGTTTCTAAAGAGGGAAATCTATGAGCAGTATGGTCTGTATAAGACGGATTACCGGATCTCGGCTGATTATGAGTTCATGGTCCGGTTTCTTAAGGACAGAAAGAACAGGCTTGCTTATCTTCCGGAGACTATTATCCGAATGTATTACGGGGGTACCAGTACCTCGGGTGCCGGAAGCTACATAGCATCCCTGAAGGAAGGACATCGTGCATTAATGGAAAATGGAATTCACTTTGCATGGATTGCGGATGGGATGCGGACATTACGGGTATTGTTACAGTTTATCATAAAATGAATTGATTTTAGCATTTCTATTTAGGACTATTATTATCTGATGAAATGTTGTACAATATAGATTGATTTATATGCAGGAATAGAAGTTAAAAATTGTGTAGTGTGCTTTGATGTAATTTTTCACAATGTATTTATATCGTGGAAAAAGAGTGGGGATCCTACATAGAATCTTTTAAACCAGGACACAAACATATGTATACAAACGTATTAGAATATTTAGAAGCCAACAGTAATATTAAGAACAGTGTCTGTGCACTTTCGGATGAAAAGGATCAGGTCACATATGGACAATTAAAGGAACTTGCGCAACGGACAGGTTCTTTTATTGCGCAGCAGGGAAACAGGACAGGACGGCCGATTGCTGTACTGATCGACCGGAATGTATGGAGCATTGTCTTATTTATGGGGATTGTCTACAGTGGTAATTTCTATGTGCCGATTGATCCCACCATGCCGGCTAAAAGGATTGAACTGATTCTGGACACACTGCAGCCGGGGATGATTTTGTCCGCAGCAGAAGGAAAGACGATTGAGGGACATGAAGTTTATACGAAAGAGGACTGTTTTGCCACAGAGATGGACAGGGAAAGATTAGCGCAGATCAGGATGGAAGCGCTGGATACCGATCCTCTCTATGCGATTTTTACATCAGGTTCAACGGGGACTCCGAAAGGAGTATTAATCAGCCATCGTTCGGTGATTGATCTGGTAGAGCAGTTTGCAATTACGTTTCCTTTTCCGGAGAAGCCGGTATTTGGTAATCAGGCACCGCTTGATTTTGATGTTTCGGTTAAGGATATTTATTGTGCATGGAAGCTTGGAGGTACAGTACAGGTAATTCCCAAGAAGTTATTTTCGATGCCGGCGCAGTTGGTTCCTTACCTGAATGACCATCATGTAAATGTCATTATCTGGGCAGTATCCGCGATGCGGATTGTATCGGACTATAAGATTTTTGAGCTTTATATTCCGGAGTTTTTAAAGCTGGTGATGTTTTCCGGAGAAGTTATGCCGGTGAAAGCATTGAATGACTGGATGGATCATTTGCCGGAGGCGAAATTCGTAAATTTGTATGGACCTACGGAAATCACCTGTAACTGTACATACTATTGTGTAGAGAAACGGTTTTCCAATGATCAGGTGCTTCCAATTGGCAGGGCATTTCGAAATACCAGTGTATTTCTTTTGGATGAGGATGGAAAACAGGTTGAAAAAGTCAGAACCGGTGTGATCGGCGAAATCTGTGTACGTGGAACCTGCCTGGCACTTGGCTATTATCATAATGAAGAAAAGACTAAAGAAGCTTTTGTGCAGAATCCATTAAACGAAGATTATCCGGAACGTATTTACAGAACAGGTGATCTTGGATATTATGATGAAGAGGGAAATCTGCAAAGGGGGGGGCGCAAGGATCAGCAGATCAAGCATATGGGGCACCGGATTGAACTTGGAGAAATTGAGGTGGCTGTGAATGCGCTTGATTTTATTGATGTAGGCTGCTGTATTTTTGATGAGAAGCGGGAAAAGATTGTCCTGTGTTACCAGTCCAAGGAAGCTTGTGATAAGCAGATTGTCAGAGAACTTGCCAAAGTACTTCCCAAATTTATGTGGCCACAGAAGTTCAAGCATTTTGAACAATTGCCGATGAATAAGAACAGTAAGCTGGACAGAGTGTTGCTAAAAGAGATATGCTGTAAAGAAGGAGCAAAGTAATGGAAGAATTAAAAGAATTACTGGAGGGAATCCGTCCGGATATTGATTTTGATAAGGAGAAGAAGCTGATCGATGATGGAATTCTGGACTCGATTGATATCATTGGAATGATCACGGAAATTAATGATGCATTTGATGTAGAGATCAATGTACAGTATCTCCTTCCGGAGAATTTTAATTCCATTGAAGCAATTTATGCATTGATT
>USDI01000267.1 GCA_900553305.1 uncultured Lachnospiraceae bacterium | reverse complement strand
TCGGACAGGAAACGACTTCGATACCGCCTTTCCGAAGTCCCAAGGTTCTTAAAATGATCTTCGCCGACTTAATCTCCTCCACCGGATCACCGGTAAGAGATACGCGGATTGTATCGCCGATTCCCTGATGTAAAATCAGTCCCAGTCCGATCGAGGACTTAATGTTTCCACTGATGATCGTTCCTGCCTCGGTAATTCCTACATGAAGCGGATAATCGGTCTTCTGTGAAAGAATTTCATGTGCCTTGACACACATAAGCACATCCGAGGATTTGATGCTGATAACCATATTTTCATAACCTTCCTCTTCGATCATATGTACCTTGTCAAGGGCACTCTCCACGATTCCCTCTGCCGTAACGCCATGGTATTTTTCCACAAGCTCACGCTCTAAGGAACCGGAATTTACACCCACACGGATCGGAATGTTGTGCTCCTTCGCAACCGCCACAACCGCGCTTAACTTCTCACGTCCTCCGATGTTTCCGGGATTGATCCTGATCTTATCTGCTCCGTTTTCCATCGCCGCAATCGCCATTTTATAATCAAAATGAATATCTGCAACAAGCGGAATATGAATCTGCTTCTTGATCTCCTTGACTGCCTGTGCCGCCTCTAAGGTCGGCACCGTACAGCGGATGATTTCACAGCCTGCCTTCTCAAGGCGCAGGATCTGTTCCACGGTAGCTTCCACATCCTCTGTTCTGGTATTGGTCATGGACTGGATCAGAATGGGATTGCCCCCTCCGATCACCCGGTCTCCGATATGAATTACTCTTGTATGTTCACGATTCGCCATCCTAAATCCTCCTGAATCTTATATTTGTATGCCTGCTTCGCACTCCCTGTCTGCTTTCAGCAGACGCATGTTCGCTAATAAGTACAAGAAAAACAAATGTCTGCTTCGCAGCCGCTTGTTTACTTTAATCTCTGGCTCACATGCCCGTGCTTCGCACTCCCTGTCTGCTTTCAGCAGACGCATGTTCGCTAATAAGCACAAGAAAAACAAATGTCTGCTTCGCAGCCGCTTGTTTTTCTTTTGTGCTTATTATATTATATATTACCCCACATACAGCAAAAACGCAAATTTAATCCTCTGCTTTAATGCGAATGATGCGACTCCCGAAAACCTCTCCTTTTTCATCGATGGCTATGACCTGCAAAGACACTTGCTGCCGCGGCATCCTTTCCATGGGGATTTCGAGCCGGACCTTATTACCGACAGGAAGCACCGTTCCTTCCTTCACTAAAAGCAGCCGGTCATTTTCGTCCTTCATATCCACCCAGAAATTTTCCTTTCCGGCAGCAAAGCTGTTCTGTCCCCCTGTCTGCTGATGTAAACCAAAGACCAGCCCTCCCAGCAATAGTCCAATCCCCAGACTCCACAGGCCGATTCCCCTCTTAGCGGTAAGCCATATCTCCTTTTCCTGCCGTATCAGGCTTCCCTTCCGTTTACCCATCCGGAACAACAGAAGATAAAAAAAGATTCCGATTGTCAGGCAAAGGAGCGGCTTTCGTAAGAACGGATCCGGGAAACTGGAGCTTGGAATTCCATTTAAGAGCGGCAGGAGCACAAGCAAGGCTCCCATGGTAAAGGGGAGCGCCACCAACAGACACCGGCAGAGATGTAACCATTTCCATTTACTTTTCATGGTCTGACAGTCTGCCAGTGCTTTTTGTACCTCCTGCATGGAAGCGTAACGGTCCTTCGGATGCTCCTTTACACATTTCTCAATCATCTGTTCATAAGAAACAGGAATTCTCCGGTCATACTGGCGCACCGGCCGCCGCTCATAGGGCGGCTTTAAAGGATTGACTCCGGTTAAGAGTTCATGGGCAACCGCGCCAAAGCTGAAAATGTCACACGCCACATCGGCCTGCATACCGTTCCACTGTTCCGGCGCACTATAACCGGGTGTCCCGATGCTTACCCGTTCTTCATTCTGATTGTGGCAGCGGAAAAAGGCGCCCCCTAAATCAATGAGTTTCAGATGCCCGTCCTCCTGAATGATGAGGTTTGCCGGCTTCAGATCCCGGTAAACCACCGCCGGATGCTGCTCATGGAGATAACCCAGAATATCCAGAATCTCTGCCATCCAGGATACTGCCTGCGTAAACTCCGGCTTCCCATGCTGTTCCAGATACTCCTTTAACGTAACTCCCTCTACATATTCCATCACCAGAAAACCATTCGCATCTTCCTCAAAATAATCATAAATGTCCGGCAGCCCCGGATGCTTCAATGCCCTTAACAGCTCCATTTCCCTGCGGATCTCCCTGATGTGTTCCATCTTTTTAATTGCGACTAAACGATTCAAATGCAGATCCCTCGCAAGCATTACACATCCCGATGCACCCTCTCCGATCTTCCTGATCTGCTCATACTGATTGTTCCAGATTTTTCTCATTGGCATCTCTCCTTTCCCTTTCAACAGGTTCTGATATAAATTGCCGAAAGATTGTCCTTTTCCCCCTGTTTCTTTACATAAGCAGCACTTTCCTGAAGCCTTCTTTCAATCTGCTCCTCTTCTAAAATGGAAGACGGTTCAAACATCTCTCCCCAGCGCTGTCTGTTATAAAATCCATCCGTGCACAGTAAAAATCCCTGTTTTTTCTTCACCCGCCCGGTTTTAAAATCCGGCTTCTGAAAAGGAAAGCTTCCCATGCATTTCAACAGCCGGTGCCCTCCGCCACTATGATCGCTCGTCAGAAGTTTCATTCCCTTCCTATGACAAAGATAAATCCGGCTGTCCCCAATATGACAGATCAGATACCGGTGTCCCCAGATCAGTAACAGTGACATTGTCGTTCCGAGCTGCTGCTCTTTCCCCTTCCCATATCTGCAAAATTCCTCATTGATGCTGTACATGCATCTCAAAATACTCTTTTCCATGAAAGAAGTTCTTCTCCCTTTTCCGATCAGATCAACCATCTGACGGTAAAAGCAGGCAACCATGCGTTCAATTACATAGCCGCTTGCCACTTCTCCCTTCCAAAG
>USDI01000266.1 GCA_900553305.1 uncultured Lachnospiraceae bacterium | reverse complement strand
TAACCTTCCTTAAGGTTTACACCAAGTTCAGAAGCAACTTCTGTTTTGAAACGATCCAAAGCGGCCTTAGCCTCAGGAACTTCTGTTCTATTAGTCTTGTTGCTTGCCATTCTTTTCACCTCCATTTCGAATTAATCAAGTTTACATAACTATTCGTTATTCTACTCGTCTAACAAAACTCACATGTACACATGCTGCGCTTTGCTAAATGGGATAAGCGTTTTGGCTACGCTTATCCTGAAGATTTCTTCAATCAAAGCGCTTCCGCATCACTTATCTTGTTCATAGTATCTACGACGGAGATAAAATTATGAATGGAAGTTTTTACCTAAAAATCTCTTAATTTATGCTCTTCCATGTTCTCATCTTTTTCAATTTTCTGTACGAGAAGTCCATAGCTGTAATCCTTGCTGACCTCCACTTCCACGCGGTCACCAGCCCTGTGTCCCATCAGTGCTTTTCCAATCGGAGATTCTACACTGATCAGATTCTCCAGGGAATTACCGCGCATGGTTGTCACAATCGTATAGGTCTCCTCCGATCCGTCCTCTTCGAATTGAACGGTCACAATGGAGTTCATGCCAATTTCATCCTCTGCTGCGTCATCCGGAATAATTTCTGCGGTTTTAATCATCCGCTCCAAAAAACGAATCCTGCTTTCAATTTTATTCTTTTCTTTTTTAGCAGCATAATATTCAAAGTTTTCACTTAAATCACCATGTGCCCTTGCTTCCTTGACATCCTCTAAAAGCTTTGGCCGGATCACAAGCTTCCGCTCCTCTATTTCCTTCTGCATGGCATCAATATCTCTTTGTGTCAACTGGTTAAACATAATGATTACTTCTTTCTTTTAGTTTACATAACATATTTTCTTTGCTAATGCGTTTGCGGCCTCTTTTCCCTTAAAGAATTCTACAATGGCAAGACCGAAATCAACCGACGCTCCCATACCTCTTCCGGTAATAATCTGTCCATCCCGTACAGCGCCCTGTTCTATAATCGTTGCTCCCGTCAGCTGCTCTTCAAATCCCGGGAAACAGATCGCTTTCTTTCCATTCAGATGTCCACGGTGTCCCAGAATGGAAGGTGCTGCACAGATTGCTGCTACAGCCTTTCCTTCTTTTACAAAAGCATCGATCTGCTTCATCAACGGCTCAAATGCCTCCAGATTCTTTGTTCCCGGTCCTCCTCCCGGAAGCACCAGCATCTGCGCCTGTCCAAAGTCCACCTCATCAAACAGCTTATCCATCTGTACCGGAATCTTGTGCGATCCCACTACTGTTCGCTCTCCTGTCACCGATACCGTTGTCACATCAATATCTGCCCTGCGCATCAGATCCACACAGGTTAATCCCTCGATTTCTTCAAATCCTGTTGCAAAAAAAACATATACTTTGCTCATTGCTTTACTTCCTTTCCTTACATTTTCATACATTTTTAGCATGCTGTGTATTTATTTATAATAGTTCAACCATATCCATTCATAAGTCTCTTCATATAATGTTAAAACACATAGTACACCTTCTGTTTTAGAGAATTACGCCGTCTATAGTCTATCACGCACCATCATAAGAGTATAACCCAGCAGGTTTTGCCCCTGCCATTTTACCTGATCAAGCCTGTCAGGGTCATGCATGGACAGACCGATTCCCCATATCCGGTCTTTCACTGCACACTCGGCAAGAACAGCACTTCCTGTCTCTTTCAGTTGTTTCCTCAAATCAAGGCTTTGCGAGAACTTTGCCAAAAGTCCCTCATAGACAACGATCTGCCGGACACCATTCCACAGGCTTTCATCATAGCCTGACACAAGCCGTCCGAGAGCCTTGATTTCGGCAACATCTTCTGTGGCAAGGATCTGCTCTGCAACTTTCACATCACCAAAGCAAACCGCCTTGCGATACATCATATATTGCTCCATCGTGGAAAAGGTAACTCCATCTGTCGTAAACGCAGCAGGATACCAGTTGCTCAAATATCCGTTTTCTTCATTCGGGTTGTGAAAGCAAATGACTGCCATCACACTTCACCCACTTTTTTCACAGCCAGATCAAGTTCCAGGTCGTGAAGTCCGGCATATGCCTTTTTCAAAAAGGATACGGGGATTTTCTTGACAAGCTCTGCACTCGGCAGGTTGTAGTACCACTGGTAGTAAGCGTAAAATTCTCCGATCCAGGATGGCATAAACCCTTCCAGCGCTTTGCCGTCTTTCAGACAGTAGTTTTCTGTTTCGGTGAAATAAGCCCAAAGCTCTTTTGCGTCCATTGTATTGACATAGGCTTTTGCTTCGTCAACACTCTTTCTCGTCTTGCTTGTCATATAGGTATTGATGAACTCCTCGGTATCCTTATCGGAATACTGTTGAGCCACAAGATCAAAGAGTTTTCCCTGGTTTTCTACCACATCATTCAAATATTCTTCTGCATACGCCCGCATTATGATCACCTCTCAAACAAGGTACTGAACACCTTTGTAACCTTGTTCTCGTCAGAGTCAACAAGGTCACGCATATTTTTTCTTGCTTCCACATCTCTTTGATTGTACCTGTCGTTAAACTCGGCGTAGGGGACGGCAAGCAGCTCCTCCTGCTTCTCAATCAGTCTGGCATATGCCGCTTCGGATCTGATGCAGTATTGAATGCCTAAACCGCCCAGCGAAAGCAGTTCTTCGAGAATGTCGATATCGATATTGTCCCGCACGAACTCCTTAGCAATGTAGAAGTAAGACGCATCGGCTCTCCAGCCACGAATCACATCGTAACCGCTTGTATCAACACCGTATTTCTCGATAAACTTCTTTGCAAGCATACGATATCGCTTAGAGTCGTCGGCATCCCTGTGCTTCATCAGTTCGGCAAGCCACGCAAGAATATCCATCTGCTGAAAATCCAGTATCTTCAGTCCATCGGTTTCAAGCTCATATTTATGAACCCATCCGTTGATATCATTCGGTCGGCACACTGCCCACTCTTTGGCAAGTTCCATGCTCTCGGTCAGATAAAAACCTTTGCCATAG
>USDI01000265.1 GCA_900553305.1 uncultured Lachnospiraceae bacterium | reverse complement strand
CAAAGTTACCATGACCATCTACCAGAGGATAACGGAAGGACCAGGGCTGTGCCATATTAACCAGCGCACCATAAATAGAGCTGTCACCATGAGGATGATATTTACCCATGGTATCACCAACGATACGGGCGCTCTTACGATGCGGCTTATCCGGTCCGTTATTTAATTCAATCATGGAATAGAGCACTCGTCTTTGTACCGGCTTCAAACCGTCTCTTACATCCGGCAATGCACGTGATGCAATAACGCTCATCGCATAATTGATATAAGAGGTTTCCATGGTTTTCTGTAAATCCACGTCATGAATTTTATCAAAAATATTGTCTTCCATGCTTGTCTCCATTTCGAAGAAATTTTGTTAGATATCCAGGTTATTTACAAACTTTGCATTTTCTTCAATAAATTCCCGTCTCGGTTCTACCTTGTCACCCATTAAGGTAGTAAAGGTCAGATCCACTTCGGATTCGGTTTCTTCATTCATGGATACACGAAGAAGAATTCTCCGCTCCGGATCCATGGTAGTTTCCCAAAGCTGTTCCGGATCCATTTCTCCAAGTCCTTTGTAACGCTGAATTTTATTATTCTGATCACGTCCAACTTCTGTAAGAATCTGATTCAGTTCTTCATCACTGTATGCGTACCACACATTTTTATTTTTCTCAAGCTTGTAAAGAGGAGGCTGTGCAAGATAAACATGTCCCTGCTTAATCAGCTCCGGCATAAACCTGTAAATAAAAGTCAGAAGTAAGGTTGCAATATGCGCACCGTCAACATCGGCATCGGTCATTAAAATAATCTTATGATAACGAAGCTTGCTGATATCAAAATCATTGTGAATACCGGTACCAAATGCAGTAATCATCGCTTTTATTTCCGCATTCGCATAAATCTTATCAAGTCTTGCTTTTTCTACATTCAGAATTTTACCGCGAAGCGGAAGAATGGCCTGTGTAGCACGGCTTCTTGCCGTCTTTGCACTTCCACCTGCGGAATCTCCCTCTACGATGTAAATTTCACAGTTCTTCGGATCCTTATCGGAACAGTCTGCCAGTTTACCGGGAAGAGATGCTGTTTCCAAAGCTGTTTTTCTTCTGGTTAAATCTCTTGCTTTCCGTGCAGCATCGCGGGCACGCTGTGCCAGAATGGATTTTTCACAAATGGTCTTGGCAATCATCGGATTCTGTTCCAGATAATAAGTAAGCTGCTCACTTACAATACTGTCTACTGCGGTTCTTGCTTCGGAATTACCAAGCTTCTGCTTGGTCTGTCCTTCAAACTGGGGATCCTCAATCTTAACACTGACAATTGCTGTCAGTCCTTCACGGATATCATCACCGGTTAAATTAGGTTCACTGTCCTTTAATAACTTGGCACTTCTTGCATAATCATTAAATGTTTTGGTTAATGCATTACGGAAACCAACCAGATGCGTACCGCCCTCCGGTGTATTAATGTTATTTACGAAGCTGAAAGAGCTTTCATTGTAAGAATCGTTATGCTGCATGGCAACTACCACGTATACATTATTCTTCTTACCTTCAAAATAAAGCACATTCTCATACAAAGCCGTTTTGCTGCGGTTCAAGTAAGTAACAAATTCTTTAATACCGCCTTCATAATGGAATTCACGTTCAACCGGCTTCTGATCTTCTTCGACACGAAGATCCCGGAGAATGATATGAAGTCCCTTTGTTAAGAATGCCATTTCTCTTAAACGCTGCTTTAATACATCAAATTCATATACCGTTGTTTCTGTAAAGATTGTTGCATCCGGTTTAAAGGTAACAGTAGTACCGGTCTGTTCTTTCTCACAGGTTCCTATTTCTTTTAGAGGATAACATACATGTCCTCTTTCATAACGCTGCTGATAAACTTTACCGTCCGTATAAACCTTTACCTCAAGCCAATCAGACAATGCATTAACAACTGAAGCACCTACACCGTGCAGACCACCGGATACCTTGTATCCTCCACCGCCGAATTTACCTCCGGCATGAAGAATTGTAAATACCACTTCCACGGCAGGAAGTCCTGCTTTGTGATTGATTCCTACAGGAATACCTCTTCCGTTATCCACAACGGTGATGGAATTATCCTCATTAATGGTTACAATAATCTTATCACAATAACCGGCCAGGGCTTCATCTACGGCATTATCTACAATTTCATACACCAGGTGATGTAATCCTCTGCTGGAAGTAGTACCAATATACATACCAGGTCTTTTACGAACTGCTTCGAGACCTTCCAGAATTTGTATCTGGTCAGCTCCATAATTATTCTGTTCCATGATTTGCCTCCACTTTTCCGTTTTCTACCCTGAATACCCGGTCTATTTCAAAACGGTTATTAATAAACTCATCCAGACCTGTACAGGTAATAATAGTCTGAATATCACCAATACTGTTCAATAAATAATTCTGCCGGCTGCTGTCTAATTCTGACAAAACATCATCCAGTAGTAAAACAGGAGTATCTTTCGTAATTTTCTTTACAAGTTCAATTTCTGATAATTTTAAAGAAAGTGCAACGGTACGCTGTTGTCCCTGAGAACCATATTTACGAATATCAATTCCGTTTACCAGAAAAGAAAAATCATCTCTGTGAGGTCCGACGGAAGTCATCTTGGCACGGATGTCTTTTTCCTGGGAATCCTTCATTTTCTGTTCAAAATCTTCAATCGAAACATCCGGTTCATACTTAATTACAATCTTTTCCTTGCCGCCGGATAACTTATTATGTATTTCTTCAATAATTTCACTTAACTGTTTTGCAAAAATCTCACGCTTTTCAATAATCTTGCTTCCGTAAGAAACAAGCTGTGAATCCCAGATATTAAGAGTTTCACGTAATCCCGGATTAAAATACATATCCTTAAGGAGTTTATTTCTCTGATTAATGATTTTATTGTAATTGTTCAGGTTATAAAGATAAAAATGATCTAACTGGCAAAGCTCCATATCTGCAAAACGTCTGCGCTCTGCTGATGGCAGGGCTGTGCGGATGTGAGAAACCGGATA
>USDI01000264.1 GCA_900553305.1 uncultured Lachnospiraceae bacterium | reverse complement strand
GACCTTTATAGCAATTTTCATTCTATATTCCATCCGCCAGTTCCCGCAGTCTTTGTTTCAGACTAACTTCTTCTGTAAAAGAAGATTTTACTATTACATCCCCTACCATAAAACAATATGGGTTCTTTATATTTCTTAAAAAAGTTCTCATCTGCATTTCTTTATCTTCACAGTCTGAATCATCTTTTGGAATCCTTGTAATATCTATAAGCTCATCCCGCTTAACCGTTCGTATATCAGCAGACTTCAGCTTTTCCCAATTCTCCATTTTTCACTCCCAAAATCAGCAAACTGGCTTATCTTACTATATGACAGCCAGCTTGTTCGATATTCCTTTATAAACTTCACATTTCTTCCATCGCCTTCATACATTTCCCAGCCCTGACAACGGCAATGCAAGCCACCAGAAATATAAGAAGCAGGGTGCCTGTTACAGCACCCACTGCAATCCCTATGATTTTCATTCTTCGTTCCACTCCTTATCCATAAAATAACTGTCTGCTTTCTTCCTTATAATAAAGTCTGCCACATCCATGAGCCTGTCCGTAACCGGCATGGTGGGCACGGTATTCAGAATTTCTGCCCGGTATCTGCCGCGCAGGGATGCTCTGCTGTCTAAGATGGAAAATACCGCTGTATCCTTTTCCCTGCGGATGCCGCGTCCGAACCACTGCCTTAGCTTAATCAGCATTTCCGGGATGATGATGTCCCTGCGGTATAAATCAAAGTCCTCATACAGGTTTCTCTGATATTCCATGACCGGATCCGGCACGGGAAACGGCAGTTTTACCACGATCAGACTGGAAAGTATATCCCCTGCAAGGTCAATTCCCTCTCCGGCACTGTCACTGGCAAACAGCACTCCGTTTCCGCTCCTGCGGAAGCTGCTTATCACATCCAATCTGCCTCTTCCCATGAGAAACAGCGGATAATCAGAAAGCTGCTCCTTCAGACCATAGAACACCCTCTCCATGAGCCAATAGGATGTAAAAAGGATCAGGGTATGCCCATGAGTGGCAGACACTATCTGCAATATTTCCGTCATGACCGCCTGTATGTATCTGTCATCCCGGATATTCGGAAACGGCATACGCTCCGGTATATAGAGCAGACCGTTACTCTGAAAATCAAAGGGTGAGGGCTTGCTGGTTTCCATGATTCTTGATAAAGCTGCAAAGGAAAGCCCTGTCATTCTCTTGAAGTGACTGAAATTACCCCGGACTGACATTGTGCCGGACGTAATAATAACCGGTATCGGTCTGCTCCAGATGTCACGGAATAAAACCTGTTCCAGTTCCATTGGAACCGCACACAGGGCAAGCCTGCCGTTCTCCCTCTTTTCCATCCAGCAGATTGAATTTCCGCTGTTTAGAAATACGGTCAGCTTGTCCGTCAGCTCCTGACAACGCTTTTTCAGGCCCTGCATCCGCATTTTTTGTCCGCTGTTTTCCTGATAGGATAAGGGAAGCTGCTCTAAAGCCTTTGCCATGTGCCTTATGTAAATTTTTTCCATGGAACCTATCACTATTTCAATCCTGCTTCCATCTCTGGTGTGGTTTCCTGCTAAATCTCCCGCCAGTCTGTCAAATATCTGTCTGTTATATTCCGCAAGCTGACTCCGCAATACAGTAAGTTCATCCATGCCTGTGGTTCTTCTGTTCACTTCACTCAAACCCACGATAAATTCCGCATCCTGCTCGTCCCAGACTGTACTGTACATCTGTCTTGCGGCATCTATCAGCTTGTGGGACTCATCAAACACCATTGCCCCATATCCCGGAAAAAGAGGTTTTCTGCCCTGCTTCTGTCCAATCAGATCGGCAAGGATATAATTATGGTTCGTAATCTGAAAATCAAAATTATCCGTCATGCACTTTTTCTTAAAATTCATAAATCTGCATAAAAGCGAATAAGGACATGACTTATTGCAGCGAAACACGTTGATTCTGCCTTTTACATAGGGTGTCAGCACGGCATCATCCAGATCAATCCTGTCAAATTCCTGCTCCCCAAGCCTTGCCAGTTCCAGTATCAGATTGGCATCTGCTTCTCTCTGCAAATTTTTTATGGATGTCTCATATATCTTCAATCTGGAGTCACAGACATAATGCCGTTTTCCTTTCCGCACCACAAAAGATAATGGTTTGTCAATTACATGGTGTTCTAAAAGGATCCCGGATATCTGCGGTATGTATTCCTCTGTCAATGCTTTCTGCAGGGCTATGGTGGATGTTGATATGACTGCCGGAATCTTCTTATCTGAATAAATGTTATGTACCGTCAGTGCAAGGATATATGCGTGAGTTTTTCCTGTCCCCACTTCCGCCTCACATAAAGCCAGTTTGTTTTCCTGCAATGCCCGGAGCATTTCAAGCGAAAGTTCTTTCTGTTTTACCCTCAGATTCATTCCATGTTTCGGTAAAATCTCATCAAATAAATAAATTAATAATTCTTCTGCACTCTTTGCCATCGTTACGCCTCCTAAAATTTCTTAGTGCCATAAAGCAGCACAGGAATAGGCTGGAAGGTATCGGTTTGGCTTTTTACTAACAAAAATGAGCTTCCATCCAGCCCATGATTTCTACTGCTTTATAAAAAGGTGCATCAGCCATCCTGCCGGTAAGCAGGCATCATAAAAGCCGCCCACATTCTTTCTCAAACGTGGGTGTGCATTTTCCCGTCACTTATGCGGACCACTGGCGTGGAAGTATCATTATCTCCGACCGGTATCATCGCATCCTGCCCCACCACGGGCAGTAAAGCCACAGATATTTCTCGCTTGGAATAATCCGCATGGCGTACCCTGACTTGTGCTTTCCGGCTCTCCGGCCGGTCGGATGTGTGCCTGATACACAGATATGAAGTTGTCAAAGTACAGTAAAAGGGGAATATTTTAGACAAAAGAAAACCCCTTCACCTAATTCGCCGCTAGGTAAAGGGGGCTGCCGAAAAAATTTTCATTTTATTTTAATATGGTAACGATAATTAGGAATTATATGATGGAAAATAAGAAAGGGATCTC
>USDI01000263.1 GCA_900553305.1 uncultured Lachnospiraceae bacterium | reverse complement strand
TTTTGGAAAAGGTATTGATGTGTGACGCAAACGTGCCAACGAGCCATCCGGGCTCGATTGCCACTGGATTGGACATCCGTGTCCAATCCTTGCTGCCTGTGTACAAAACAGATGAACTTCTAAGTCCCTGCGTAAGCCCCGGAAAAAAAGTATCTGGCACCTTTGGACAGTTGTGATAATAGGATAAATATGATATAACCTGTTAAAATGCTATTTGTTTTGTATTGTTGTGAATAGCTGTTAAATTGTAAAAAGGAGAGCGGAATATGAAAGTAAAGAAGATGTTATTTTATGCGGCACCGGTGGCACTTGCCGGATTTCTGTATTTAGGGGAAGCCACAGGAATCGGAGAGGTGCTGGCGAAAACGGTGAAGACAGTGATTCGGACAGAGACAGCAGGAAAAGTAGTTGATGGAGGAGAAGAAAGACTTTATGAAGATCGAGGTCAGGAATATCGGGATCCGGATGGAGACTATATTTATATATTAGGAGAAGTAGTTGATTCGTATGGACCTTATATGTGGGTGTACCTTAAATATCCGATAATTGAGACCGATATTGTAACCGAAACGGAAGTACCGGATGATGTGAGTGTGAAGGTTGTGCCGACGGTAGATCCGGAAGCGGAAGCAGCATATCAGAGGGAATTGCAGGAGGCAATAGAAAAGGCACGGGAAGAGGCAGAGGTAAAGGTACAGAAGGAAGCAGAGCAGAAGACGGAAGACTTTGTGAAAGAGATTGCGAAGATGACAGAACAGGCAATCCAGACTTCTGCAAAGGAAGATGAGGCAAACGGTGAAGAAGCCGGCACACCTACCGCAGTCATTAAGACGGATTATTTCACCTGCTTTACACAGGATATGTTGAAACAGCTTGCAGCCAATTCGAATGTAAATTATGAAATCCATTACCGTTATCAGGGTAAGCGTTATGTCGTGGTAATTCCGGCAGGAACCGATTACAGTCAGCTTAAGGATTCGAATGGATACTATGGCTTCCGTTATCTGGACAGTATTTTTGGTGGTTATGAAGAAGGAACAAAATAATTACTATGATTAGTCTAATCATTATTTCAGAGGTCATATTTCTTAGCATCAGCGGCATATATTATATGTCGCTGATGGCATATAAGGGGCAAGATCAATTACATAAGAAGAAGGTTGTACTGGCAGTAGTAATGTTTGGCTGTTCCATTCCGGGAGTGCTTACCTATGTAACGGGAGCTTTGCAGGAAAAGGAGTGGGAAACAGGGTTCTTTTATTGTTCCCTCACGCTTCTGGTGATAGCGGGTTTGTGGCTGCTTTTTCTGTTGGGAGAAAGGTTCCGCAATCGTCATTTATGGGAAGAAGAAGGAAAAGTGTCTATCCGGGAGGAGATCTTTCAGGCGGATTTCGTGAAAGAACCGGTTACCCGGAAGCAGATTCTGTGTTTAGTGGTTTTGACATTTGTTTATGGCATCTTGATCTTTTATCGTCTGGGAAGCCGGCAGACTCCGCAGACTTCCCTGGAGCTTTCTGCAGACGGAATAAAGGATGAGATTGTACTTGATCTTGGAGAAGAGAAGGATGTAGGAAGCGTTCAGATTTATCTGGGGCATATGGTGGACCGGCTGGTTGCGGTTTCCTATTATGATACGGAGCAGAAACAGTGGGTTCCATTGGAAGAGGAAGTGACGATGGAATCCAATTACTGCTGGAACACATTGGAGATTCATCATAAGCTGCGCTATCTTGGCCTGGTGTCGCGGAATGCAAGTGCCAGTTATCAGGAAATGGTCATTACAGGTGAGGATGGGGAACATCTGCTTCCCGTAAATGCAGAGGATTATCCGGCACTTTTTGATGAGCAGGAACTGTTTCCGGAGGAAATGACCTATTATGATACCACGATGTTTGATGAGGTGTACTATGCAGGAAGTGCCTACGAATTTTTACAGGGAATGCAGATGTATGAAATCACGCATCCACCAATGGGAAAGATATTGATTGCCATTGGGGAAAGGCTGTTTGGAGTAACGCCGTTTGGCTGGCGGTTTGTCAGTGCTCTGGCAGGTGTATTGCTTGTTCCGCTCTTTTTCTGGTTTCTGTATCTTGTTACCACGAATGGAACGGTTGCCTTGATCGGAACAGCATTGCTGTCTATGGACTTTATGCATTTTACGTTATCGAGAATTGCCACACTGGACAGCCTGGCAGCATTTTTTATTTTGCTGATGATTACCCTTCTGATTTATGGATTAAAGCTGGCAGACCGGGAATTGGCAGAGGGTAGAAAAGTTCCATCGATGAAGCTGGTGGTCTGGATGATATTGGATGGTCTTGCGGTTGGAATGGGAGTATCCACGAAATGGACAGGGTTTTATGCAATGCTGGCCATGGCAGTATGCTTTCTTTTTTCTATCGGATATTGGTTTTGGAAACAGAACAAAGGCGGAAAGCCGGTCAGATACGTCATTACTTTATTCATAGAAGGACTGGGAATCTACAGCCTTTTGCCGTTGGGGGTATATCTCCTTTCTTTTATGCCGCAGATGAAAGCGGAAGGTGCAAAGAATCTGTGGAAGGTTATGTGGAATGGTTCCCTGTATATGCTGAATTTTCATAGTGAGATTGTGTTTGAGCATCCTTATGAAAGCCCGTGGTATACCTGGCCTCTGGATCTGGTTCCGCTGATGGACGCAGGGGATTTCATTGGAGAGGATAAGGTAAGCCTTATTGCAACCTTTGGGAATCCTCTGATCTGGTGGGCGGCATAAAAGAAAGGAGATATACCTGGCCGGAGTTGCAGCATTTTTTTATCTGATCTGCAGAATAGCCCGGAAGAAGGATAAACTGGCGGGAGTTCTGTGTTTCTTTTACCTGATGATGCTGGCTCCGTGGTTCTTTATAAAAAGAACGGTATTCATTTATCAATACTATGCAAGCAGTATCTTTTTATATGGAATGCTGGGATATACCTTATGGCTTATAGGAAAAAAGAAGCGGCAGGTGATTCCTGTTTTTCTTGAGGCAGCATTTTTCCTGTT
>USDI01000262.1 GCA_900553305.1 uncultured Lachnospiraceae bacterium | reverse complement strand
CGATCAGAGAAATGCCATAAGAATAACATTGGAATATGAGCTTAAGGGAGTGACCTATGAACAGCTCAACTTTATGATTTTTAATGGAGATGAGGAGCATATTATGTCCTTTACACAGGAGGCAGGAGGTAAATGGACGGAGGAGTTTGAAAAATGTGCCGGTACACTTCATTTTGTGGACAGGGAATAACCGGTAAAGGAAGGGCGATGCATTTTACCATGCGTATTATGCATGTTACGGATAAGGGTGTAGACAAACTTAAGACAGACTTATATGATAAGTATGGTATAGGTTGACAATCAAATAAAATACGAGGGGGATAAGAAAGTGAAAAGCGGAGTATTGATTCAAAATGAAAAACAGGCGAATAAAGCGGTTGCCAAGGTGATGAGAATCACCTTTGTGATCTTTACGCTGGTGTTTATACTGAATGTTGTCGGAATTTTTGTGGTTGATATGGGCACGATGATGGCGGCCTATATCGGAGGATCCATTCTGTTATGGTTTCCGACCTTTGTTGTAAATATTGGTAAGCAGCAGGGGAGTTATGTGAAATATCTGCTCACCATCAGTGCAGTAATCTTTGTTTCGATTGTAACGGCAACTCTGGGATATCATGCCGTGCTTTTGTTTATTTATGCTATTGCCATAGCAAGTCTGTATTTCTCGAAAAAAATTAATATCCTGACCACAGTGCTTTCCGTTGTCGGTGTATCGGTTGGGCAGTATGTCTGCTTTGCTTTTGAAATTCTGCCGGATAAGAATTTTACTACATTTTATAAATTAATTGTGTATGGTATTGTCCCCAGAGCTATGGTACTGATTGCAGTTGCAGCCATCTTTACCATGTTATGTGAGAGAACGGCGGGAATGTTATCCAATCTTATGGATGCCGAAGCTCAGGACCGGATGATCCGTGAGATGAAGCTCATGCAGGAAAAATCCAGGGAAACATCGGAAGAACTGATGAGAATGGTGCGGGAATTGTCTGAGATTACGGAAAGATCCATGGAATCCAACGGACAGATTGTGCAGGAAACAGGAAGTGTTCTTCAAAGCTTTAGCGAGAATACCGAAGAAATTACCGGAATGAATCAGAGGACGCAGGAGATTAATACAAGGCTTGAGGAACTTGGAACAATTAATGGACAGGTTGCTGAACTTGCGAAACATATCAGCGAACGTTCCGGGGACAATCAGAGAAAGATGGACGAGGCGACGGCAAGTATGGAACAGATCCATACAAGCACGAATGAATGTAAGGAGATTATCTCAAAGCTTGGAGAAGAGTCCAAGGAAATTTTGGGCATTATTAAAGTAATTACCGGAATTTCAAATCAGACTAATATTCTGGCACTAAATGCAACCATTGAAGCAGCCAGGGCCGGAGAACAGGGTAAGGGATTTGCTGTTGTGGCGGAGCAGATTCAGAAGCTTGCTGAACAGACGAAAACCGCGGTAGACGATATTGGAAGAATTGTTACAGAATCCGTTAACAATACAGAACAGGCGGTTGCGGTTATGGAACAGAGTGTGCAGCTGACAGAGACCGGTATGGACAGTATTCGTGAAGTCGGAAGCTCTACGGCCGTGATCACAACCTCGAATCAGCAGATGTCAGGACAGATTATGGAGATGGACAGGACGGTTGAGGATATCCGGTTACAGAGTAGTGAAGTAGCCAGAGGTATGGAGCAGGTGAGTACCAGTACCAGAAACAATTACAATGCAATTGAACATGTCACGGCTGCTACGCAGGAAAATAGTGCAGGTGTAGAAGCAATCGAGGAGCTGGTTGTGAGAATTCGCGCACTTGCAGATAAAGAGGATGCCGGAAACTGTTGACAGATGATTTTGGGTGTGTGATACTTTGAAATAAAAACAGACATAAGATGAAATACTACAAAAGAAAAAGTCTGTGCAAGGAAAGGACATCGAAAATGATACAGACAGTTTTACTATTTATCCTGGGACTTATTCTGATCTGCCTCGGAGGCGACCGGCTGGTGGATGCTGCCGTTGCAATTGCGAAGAAGCTTGGAATTCCACAGATTGTTGTAGGGGCAACGATTGTAAGTCTCGGTACGACACTTCCTGAAATTCTGGTTTCCACAACCGCAGCGTTTGACGGATCAGCAGCGATTGCAGCCGGAAATGCGTTTGGCTCCATCATCTGCAATACTGCATTGATTGCCGGTCTGACACAGACGATCCGGCCGTCAAAGAAGATTGAGGCGGCGGCAATCCGTTGGAGAGGGATTTTCTTTTTTGCGGTATTGATTGGAATGAATTTATATGCTTATCTGACTCAGAAATTCAATCGTCCCGCGGGTATTGTACTGCTTTTATTATTTGCGGTTTATGCATACCTTAATATTAAAAGGGCGGGGGCTGAAGGAGAAGAGAACGAAGAAGAGGACGGGAAGAAGGAAAGTGGTCCGATCTGGAAGCATCTCCTGATTCTTGTGGTATGTGCCGTGCTTCTTTACTTTGGGGCCAATCTTCTGGTAGATAATGGTATTTTGATTGCAGAGGCACTTGGTGTGCCTGAGCGTGTCATTGCCGTTACATTTATTGCACTAGGAACTTCCCTTCCGGAACTGGTAACCTCTCTTGTTTCGATTATTAAGGGATATGGAAATGTCGGACTTGGCAATGTTGTCGGTGCAAATATTCTGAATATGCTTCTGGTAATTGGTATTCCTTCAGCAATTGCAGGCATTCCCTTAGAACGTTCCACCATATTGGTTGATATGCCACTTGGACTTCTGGTGATGGCGGTACTGTTAATTCCTATTCTGATCCGGAAGAAATCATCCCGGGTACAGGGAGTCGCACTGCTTGCCATCTATACAGTGTATTGTATTGCTTCCTTTATGTGAGAAAGGCATGTGTGGCTGTGAACAGGAATAAATGAGAAAAGGGAACTCCGCTATGGCGGGGTTCTTTTTTATTTAAAACAGTGTCGAAAGAGGTTGATTAAATAGGTACAAAGTATTACAATAAATAAAAATGTAATAGAAATTTTACAGAAATTTA
>USDI01000261.1 GCA_900553305.1 uncultured Lachnospiraceae bacterium | reverse complement strand
TGCGCTGCCAATACTGCCATAATGTAGATACCTGGAATCCGGAGACGGATAATTTGCAGACTGCGGATGAACTTTTGGATAAAGCAGAGCGTTTCCGCAGCTATTGGGGCAAAGAAGGCGGAATTACAGTCAGTGGTGGAGAGGCTTTATTGCAGATTGATTTTTTGATTGACCTTTTTAAAAAGGCACATGAGAGAGGAATTAATACCAATCTGGATACTTCCGCACAGCCTTTTACCAGGGAAGAGCCTTTCTTCTCCAAATTCAATGAATTATTAAAATATACAGATCTGGTAATGCTGGATATTAAACATATTGATGATGAAGAGCATAAGAAGCTTACCGGTCATACGAATGTGAACATTCTGGATTGTGCGAGATATCTTTCTGAACAGGGCATTCCGATGTGGATCCGCCATGTTCTGGTTCCCGGTATCACAGATAAGGATGAATATCTGAAAAAAACAAGAGAGTTTATTGATACACTGGATACAGTGATGAAGGTAGAAGTGCTTCCTTATCATACACTGGGAGAATATAAGTGGAAGGAGCTTGGCATTCCTTATAAGCTCGAAGGAGTAGAACCTCCAACCAAAGAAAGAATTGAGAATGCAAAAAAAATTCTGGAGTTTTCCAAGTACTAATAGCAATTGTATAAATTAAATAGATGAATTCGATAATTCAAAAAGAGTGACAACAACTGGAAAATTCAGGTGCTGTTACTCTTTTTTGTATTTAAATGATACCGCCACAGAATGACACCTGCAAAAATAACAGACAGGAAATCTGCTGCAGGCTGTACCCAGAATAATCCCAACTGACCACCAATGGCTGGCAGAAGGAACAGCAGAGGGATGTAAAAGAAGCCCTGTCGTGCAATGGAAATCCATAAAGCACGGGAATATTGTCCAATATTTTGCATGTACATACTGCTGACCGCATAAAATCCCATAAATGGTAAGGTAGTACACTGGATGCGAAGAATCTGTGATCCGAGCCGGATGACCTCCGGATCCTTGCTTAAAACTGTTGTGACAGGAGATGTAAAAACGGCAAGCAGTGCCGTAGCAAAAATTAAGAAAATGGTGCCAATCGAAAGCGTGAGCTTCAAGGCCTGTTTCACTCTGTCATACTGCTTCGCACCGTAATTCATGGCACAGATAGGCTGGAAGCCCTGTCCCCAGCCGATCATGATCATGTAGGCAAGGGCAGCAATCCGGGAACTTACCGTGAGAGCGGCAATCGTGGCTTCTCCGTACCGCGCGGCAACGATATTCAGAAGTACACTGGCAATGCTGGTAATCCCCTGTCTGGAAAAGTTGGGAGCGCCACCTGCCAGAATATGATAAATCCGTTCTTTTGTAAAGCGCGCTGCCCGGAGACTTACGGGAATATTACCATGCTGCCAGGATAATATCAATAACGTGATGGAGCCAATGACCTGTCCGGCAAGTGTTGCCCATCCGGCGCCGATAAAGCCCATTTTGAAGCCGAAGATCAGAATGGGATCAAGAATCATATTGCATAACATACCAACGAGCAGACCGATCATACCGTCTTTCCCATTGCCACACAAGCGGAGCTGGTTATAGACAGTGAGTGCGAAGAGACTGAAAGGAATGCTGAAAATAATGATTCTTAAGTATTCGGTCGTAAAGGCAAGGAGCTGTGCGGAAGCATTTCCACCGAGCAGGCGGGCCAGCGGTTCTACCAGGAGAGATAACACAATCATAAGTATTATGCCGGTTCCAAGCGCCATTACAATTCCCGATGAGGATAAAATCTTCGCTTCCTCATCCTCCTGTTCTCCAAGTTTCCGGGACATGGAATTGCCGCTTCCGTATCCGAACCAGAAGCCGACGGCCTGTATAAAGCTTACAAAGCTGAAAACAATACCGATTGCAGCCGTCATGCTCTTATTATTCAGTTGTCCAATAAAGAAGGTATCCGTCAGGTTATAGATCATATTGATCAGCATACCGATGATGGTCGGGATAGCTGTTTTAATCAGCAGGGGCAGGAGCGGCTCTGTGAGGATCCGTTCTCTTCTGGATTTCTTTTTTTCTGTTTCCACCGTTTTCATAGGAAAGATCCTTATATATTAAATTCTTATTTAAAAACTGATTTCATTAATTGGTTTCTTATTTCTGTTATCATATTAATCTGCCAAGGAACGTTCTTCTCCAGAATATGATTATCCATCAGAGATCAGCAGGAGCTTACTTCTCCGTGATCACCGTCTACCTTAATGGTATCGCCATCCTGAAATTTTGTTGTGGCAAAACCAACACCGAGAACGGCAGGAATACCATATTCTCTTGCAACAATAGCCGCATGGCTTAGGGCAGAGCCGGTATCCGCAACCACAGCGCTGGCCAGTCCGAATAACGGAGTCCATTCGGGATCGGTCAGATGGCAAACCAGAATATCTCCCTTGTGCATCTTGTGGAATTCTTCCGGTCCATGAATGACGCAGACCTTTCCGACGGCAACTCCGGCGCTTCCGCTGACACCCTTTAACACATCGCCGTTGGAGTCAAAGACCAGAAGCTTGGAAGCATCCCATACCTTTTGGGAAAGTTCATGCTTGCTGTTACGGCGTTTGATCTTTTCTCTGCCACTTTCAGATAAGGAGCCACGCTTACAGGTTTCGATGAGTTCTTCTGCAAACAGGTTCGCAATACCGGTTTCAAAGTCTTCATTGCCAAGCAGCAGCTGATTGATACGTTTCAGGCAGCGGCGTACACAGCAGAAAATGGTTTCCCACAAATACTGGCTTTCTTCCCGCACAATGTGGAAATACCGGAAGTCTTCAATTTTCTTTTCCAGTGCCGGATATTTGTCCCCATAAATTTCCTTCAACTGATTCATTAATGCGGAAAAGTCCTTATTGTCTTCTTCCTTTACCCCGGACTGTTCCTGATCGGCGATCAACGGTTGTAAAATATGGATCAGGCGGTCGGGATCTTCCAGTAGGGTCTGTGCGTGGACACAGTAGCAGTTGTAGTCGGATTTGTAGCCGTTTTTTTGTAAAAAGGCATCGAAACGATCCTTAATA
>USDI01000260.1 GCA_900553305.1 uncultured Lachnospiraceae bacterium | reverse complement strand
TCATAGCTCCCTTTCGTAATCTGGATGGACAAATCCGGACTGGAATAGGACAGATCATCTGCTACTACAGACGGGGTAAAATGGTCAGCGAATTTCACATGCCAGTCCGCAGCATCCTTTCTCACCGTAGTGGTAACCAGGCCGTCACTTGTCACCTGGGACGGCTTCACTACCACAGACCCCTGCGTTACCTGCTCATTACCGGTATTGTTCTCCGTATCATCAACGAGAACAGAGGAAGCCGCCGCTTTGATACCCTTTTGCGGAATCGTATAATTAATAATGTAAATTCCCAGTAACAACAACGCCGCAATACTGATGTCCACAAAAACAATTGCCAATTTCTTTCCTGCTGCCTTCATATCCTGTCATACTTCCTTTCGAAATTGTTTTGCAAAATATCTCTGTAAATACGGAAGGAATCCCTAAGTACATGGAAATGACTGCACCTGTTCGCTTTGTCATGGTAAATGGTCTTGATCGGAACCTCCAGCATCGGAATATCATGTTTCGCACAATAGAATAAGACGTTCGTTTCATATTCATACCGGGTTCCGCAAACCTGTAACAGGGCGTCGATCATTTCTCTTGGGAAGGCACGCAGGCCGGTCTGTGTATCCGATACCTTTACACCGCTTAAAAGATGAAATACTTCCCGTGTAATGGCATTGCCAAGTCTTGACTTTAACGGCATATCCGCTCCGATTTTCCTTACCCCCAGTACCATCGTGTTCTGCCTGTTATTTGCCTTCATCACAAGCTTCTCCATATCCTCCGGCAGGTGCTGTCCATCCACATCCATCACGCCTATGACATTGCAATCCCACAGATTTTCCTTAATATATGTTAAAGCCGTTTTAATACGCCAAACAGAACCAGTACGAACTTATAGATCACCGCAACGACCATGAGCACCACGGAACTGTCTGCCAGATCATTTCCGTCCTTTTTCATATAATAAGGCTGCATCGGCTGTCCGCCGGTTGCTGATGGGGTAATACCGGAATAAAAGAAGCTCCATGGCGCGTTTCCGATAACTGCTAATGTTCATAGGCAGCCTCCAGTTCCCTGACAAAAACGGAATTTTTCTCTGCCATCAGCTCTCTTAACTTTCCTTCAAAAATCTGTTGTTTGTCCGGATACAGATAAAAATCCTTCGGAGTAACAAGTGAAAAATGCTTCCCGGTAATATTGATTCCATTATCCCCCAATAATTTTGCAATATAGGAAGAACAGGTGAAATGATTCTTCTGATAAAAGGCCTTTCCCAGAACCAGAGGAACCAGTCCCGCAACCGCATAATGATACCGGTATCTGTTCTTATAGTCCTCCTGCAGCCTTCCCCGAATCTGCTCCCTTTGCTTTTCACTCACCTCCAGCTTACAGATCATGTAGTCTGCATCCGGAAAGGCACGACAGATCTTATTTTTATCTTCCCGCTCAAATCCGGACAAAACAGCGACAAACGGGTTTCGTCTTCCCACGCTGTAGGCTTCTTCCAGCCCGGTATCCACCAAGCGTAACCTTCTTTCCAAGCTTCCCCGGAAGATACGTGAAGCCGCTTATTGTCGTAAACCGAAGCCGGTAATACATGCCCTTATCCTCATTTTTGATTCTTTTCCACAATTTCTCTCTTTTTTCATATGCCTCCTCTGTACCGATCAGCAGCAGATGGATGGAAGAAATCGCCATCATAATGGATACGTTGCGGTACATATAGGCTGCCAGCTTCGGAGTTTTGTCCTTTACTTCTTTCAGATCCACACAGTCGGCAACAAGCTCTGTCACCTTAATCTGCTGGTCAATGCGGTTCATCAGAACCTTTTCATTTATGGACTGATCCTCCCTTCCAAGAAAGTAATGATATAAATTCACATCCATATAATAAACAGATTCCACATTGGGAAGCGGCTGATAGGCAAAGAGATTATCTACATAAAAGGTGTGTTCCGGTAATTGCACACCTGTCCTGCGAAGCAGATCTGTCCGAAAAATCAACGCATGCATGATCAGATATTGTGCCGGTCCAAAATGCTTTATTTCATTCCAGCTACACATTTTCTGTTCCGGAAACACATTACCATAACGCATCACACGATAGGAATTTTCCTCTAAATGATCGTATACATAATTGGTAATGAGTAAATCCGGGATTCTGCCAAACGACTGGCTTTCTTCTGTTTCCGAATATTTCTTAAGTTCCTCAAGCACCTTTTGATAGGCCTCTTCATCCAGCCAGTCATCCGAATCCACAACCTTAAAATAGGTACCGCCTGCAAGCTTTAAGCCGGCATTTACCCCGGAGCCATGCCCACCATTCTGCTTATGTACCACCTTCACAATGTCCGGAAATATCGTTGCGTACACATCTGCAATCTCTCCGGTATGATCGGTAGAACCATCATCCACAATGATAATTCACATCACACGGACGTATTCTTGCAAATACATTTTTTAATATGACATTACACATCAGCACATCCACGCATAACGCCAAAGCCAGTATGACTCCGCTCTTTCTGGTCTTCGGAATCAGAAGCAGAATTGCCGCAAGCACAATCCAGATCATCCCTGCATTTCCAAGTGCCGAAATCCACGGCATGACAACATCCCCCAAAGGTGTCCGGATGCTTTGTATCCAATCCAAAATCTGAAATTCCATGTTCATTCTTATGCCTTCCTTCTTAAGATCAGAAAAACCCTTCTGTCCTGTTTATGCAGCTATCATAACATGCTGCTTTAAACAGAACGAAGGGTTTTTCCTAAACAAATTCTAAACTATATAAAGTTGTACGACTATAAATATCGTTCCAGGAACTCTTCCAACTGTGGAATTTCTCCAATCCAATAGCAGCCTCCGTCCCTGCTTCTTTCCAGCTCTCCTCATCAGGACAGATCTACCTGCTCCAGATAAATTCCCCTGTTTCTGCTGTGAGCCTGATAATACTGTCCATAAAAGTCACACACTGCCAAAAAATAATAAAACAGATTGCCGGCATTCTCCACATCATACCGGTTTAAGGGTGCAATGCTCTGATATTACTTTATGTACTGAATGAG
>USDI01000259.1 GCA_900553305.1 uncultured Lachnospiraceae bacterium | reverse complement strand
ATCTTATCAACTGTCACGACGGCAGCATAGCAGCTTGCAAGATCACCATAAAGGGAGGAACCTGTCATGGTCTTCACACCAGCAACCGAACCGTCATCCATGGTGTATTAATTACCAGTAAAGACCGGTAAGGATTGATTAAGTTCCGGCGTCTGTGTGGTAACTACCTGCCACCGGGTAATCGTATAAGTCCGCTCTCCGGACACTGTTTCCGAAAAGGATGCGTTTACAGATAACATCTGATTTTCATTAATTGGATAATCACAGGAAAAAGAGTCTTCCAAAGACTCTTTTTTTGATGCCTCCAAAAGGTCCTCCTGTGCTTGATTACAGGCTTGATAATATGCACTTGTGCGCTCTGCCAGCTTACGGCTTAACGTGAGATCCGCATTGGCACTCACGATCGACAGTCCAGCAAAGCAGACCAGACACAGAATCACCATGATTACCACAATGGACGGAGCTCCGATGCTCAGTCCAAAATCCCTATTCCGTTTCATCCCTCAGTTCCTCCTGTGGAAACAAGGTCAGCTGCAATTCATAAATGGAATCAAATTCCGTTCCTTGCTCCTGATATGCCGTAATCTGCAATGGCGTTCCAACACGAATCTCGCACGTGGGCAGTTCTCCTGATGCATTAATGTTTACAAATGCACATAATCCCGTATTGGTATTGTTGATTGTTAATACCGCCTGATCCCGGTCTGTCTGATCCATCTCTGCTTCGGGAAACAATACCGCCAGTTCCCCGGCATTCCCATTACATCCGTAAAAAGCTTCCGCAATACTTTCTGCCATGGCAACCGCATGGTTTAACTTCACACTCTGATCACTCAACTGGTGGGACGTCACGAACAGCTTCACACAGACTGCTGCCGCAATCGAAAAGAACAGGATGGAAAGAATCAGTTCCATCAAAAATATTCCGGATTTAGAAGAATTTTTCGTCTGCATCTTCGAATCCTCCTGATCGAATACATATATAAAAGCTTATGGTGTTATCCTCCGGCGTTTTCAACGTGCATTGAACCAGATGATCATTAACTGCCGTAAGTTCGAACTGCTCCATTGCCAGAATATCCTGTCCTGCGGAGGCAGAAAGTGCTATATCACTACGTTCCATCAGCTCTTTCAACATTCCATGATACTCATAGATATAAGTATGATATACAATTCCATTCACTTCGGATGAAAGAATCACCGCCGGGTTTCCTTCAAATGTGCCGATCGATACGGCTCCCTCCGTATCGGCCTGCCGGATCTTTTCCACTACATAAGACAGTGAAGTTCTTGTATTAAAATTTTCGTCCATATGAGCCACGGTCTTGCGATAGATATTTGCCCCGATCGAAATCAAAAAGATCGAAGAAAGTGCAAATATACAGAACAAGCCAATGACAAAAAGGACATCTACAATGTGTTTATCCTGCTTCTGATTCATAAACCTCTTCCATTCATAAATTCACCTGACATTTAGCTTTCGATTACTACTCTGTTTTCATAAATAACAGTTTCGTTTGATTCAGGTTTTACTTCAAAATAATGGTAGCATCCGGCCGCATATTGGATCCTACCGGCTGATAATCCACGAAAAACAGATCCTTATCATAGGTCAGTCCGTAATGCTCTTCCATATAGGAAAGGCTCGGCGGATAAAATCCCTCCACGGCATAGCAATGGATGATATCCCGGTCAATCGCATTCTGCAGGCTGTCCCGCTGCCTGTCCACAGTAGACTGATCCACAGAACGAATCATCACCCAGAACAGAACCAGAACCACCGGGCAGACCAGATAAAGCATCCTGATCGGAAAACGACGATATTCATAACGGTTAAATTTTGTAGTAAATCTGTGCATATTATTCTCCTGCAAATTTCAGACTACATATATTATAAACAGACCCGGCTCTCAGATCATCTTCGTTTTTATTTATCTGCACATATCTAAGCAGAATCACATCATCCGATGCTCGCCATAATTCCCATAAGCGGAAGCAATACGGAAAGCAGAATAATACCGACAATCAACGACAGGATAATGACCAGAGTAGGCTCAATAATAGAAACAATTCTGGATAACTGCCGGTCTGTTTCTTCTTCATAATGCGATGCAATCTGCAGCATCACCACATCCATGGAGCCTGAACGGAAACCAACGGAAACCATTCGGGAATACAGATTCGAAAAGATCTCCGCATTGGCAAGTGCATCCGGCAGATCCGCCTGTCCCTGCATCTGCGCCTTACAACGTTCGATCTTCTTCGCCATCTCTTCATTTTCCACAATTTCCTTAATCATATCAAGACTGTGGTAGGTGTCCATGCCACTCTGATAGGAAAGGTACATTCCTCTTGCAAAACGTCCGGCAGCAATCTTATCATAAAAGCTCTTCGTAAACGGAAACACCGTAAGGAAATATTTGATCTTCGCTTTGCCCGAAGGAATCCTATAAGTGATAAAAAGAGCAGCCACCAGAAGCAGCAACGCAATAGAAATGCCAATTGCATAACGGCTGAGAACGGTTCCTGCATTCATCAAGGACTGGGCAAAAGGTGTCATTTCTGTTCCAAGCTGCACAAACACCTGCTTAAAGATCGGAAGCACCTTCACAATTAATACAATAATAATAAAGAACATCATGGCAATCATAATCAGGGGATATGTCACGGCGGAACGGATGCTGTCAGAAATCGCCTCTTCCCGTTCATAATATTCTGCAAGAGACATCAAAACCACATCCAGATTACCGGATTCCTCTCCTAGCGCGGTCAGCTTCACTACATACTTTGGAAATACCCCGGTCTCTTCCAGTGCTGTATAAAAATGATTTCCCTTATTACAGGTCATCCGGATCTGCTGCAGCAGCTCCTTTCCTTCCTTGCTGATCGTGTCATTAATCAGGATCTCCATTCCTTCTGCCGGTGTAATTCCGGCCTTAATGATCCACGCCGTCTGCTTGCAAAAGGATGCAATTTCTGAATTACTGAGCATTTTCTGTTTCTTCATTTCGTACTTCTCCTGTAATTTAGTAATTGTATTTCGTCACATAATTACTTCCGTCACCAATAAAGCTCTTTAACTGCTTCGAACCGGCATTAGCAGCAAAAGTCG
>USDI01000258.1 GCA_900553305.1 uncultured Lachnospiraceae bacterium | reverse complement strand
GCCAGGTATTTGTTTAAACGTTCCTTTTCCATATTCCTAATATCCCTGATCTTCCTAATCTTTCTATATTATAATCGATATTCTTAAGCTTTATATTCTTTACATGTAACTCTTATTGTTCATTCATGATTTGTAGTTTTGCTTCGCAAAAGGAGCCTGCTCACAGTTCATCAGCAATTTTACTTTTATTTCACAACATACTGCTCATACTTCCCGGCATCGGCGTGGTGACAATTCACACGTATCCGTGTTCCTTCGGGTTCATAGGTCTGTTCCAGAATCTGTGCATTCTCCTGCAGGTATGAAACAATGCTGCCCTTCTCATAGGGAATCAGCAATCGGACCTCCTCATAGTCTGCATAAACCCGCCGGATAATTTCCTTTACCAGTAATTCGATGGATTCCGGCTGCCGTGCACTGATGTAAATCTTATTCATTCCTGCTGTTCCCGGATATGTGTTTTCAATGAGCCGATCTGCCTTATTAAAAACAATCAACATGGGAATATCCCCTGCTCCCAGCTCCCGCAGCGTCTCCTTCGTAGTCTCCATCTGTTCCTGATACCCCGGATCCGAGACATCCACAACCTGTAAAAGCAAATCTGCTCCCTTAATCTCCTCCAAAGTAGAGCGAAACGCCTTCACCAGTCCATGCGGAAGCTTATGAATAAATCCAACTGTATCCGTAAGCAGAAAATCCTGATTATTTCCGGTATTGATCCGCCGGATTGTCGTATCCAGTGTCGCAAAAAGCATATCCTTTTCGAGTACCTTCTTCTCTTCATCTCCCACAAACTGCTCCACCAAATGATTCATAATGGTCGATTTTCCAGCATTCGTATAGCCAACCAATGCTACCAAAGGGATTCTGGACTGCTCCCTTCGCTTTCTCTGGGTTTCCCGTTCTCTGGAAATGGCATCCAGTTCCTTGCGAAGCTCACTGATCCGGTGCTCGATGTGGCGGCGGTCAAGCTCCAGCTTTTTTTCTCCGGCACCACGGCTGCTCATGCTGCCGCTGGTTCCTCCCTGTCTGGTCAGCGCCTCATGCATTCCCACAAGACGTGGCAGAAGATATTGCAGCTTGGCAGTTTCTACCTGTAATTTGGCTTCCCGCGTTCTTGCACGCATCTCAAAAATGTTAAGAATCAGTGTGGTTCGGTCAATAACAGGTGTTTTTAATTCATCCTGCAGGTTTTTGATCTGGGAAGGAGTCAGAGTATCATTAAATAGAATAAGCTGCGCATCCAAAGCCTGCGCAGCATCCCGTACTTCCTGTACCTTTCCGGTTCCAATGTAAAGTGCTTTATGCACAAATTCCATTCTCTGGATAACCGTTCCAACCGGTTCCATGTAACAGGCCTTCGCCAGTTGTTTGAGTTCCTCCATGGACCCCTCAAAATTCTGTTCTTCTCCCGTATCTACTCCGACGAGCAGTACCCGTTCCAATTCTCTGTTCTGTTGTTCCTCTGAAAAATCATCCCAATACTCTTCCATAACACCTCTTATGAAATTATTAAATTGCCATATTATTGCATCTATTTACTTCTGTAAATGTTTATCCTGTCCCCATACTTCAATGCCATTAATATAAAGAATCAATTACTGAAAAATAATTTTCAAATGTCTTACGGCAGCATCCCGGATTCTTAATCACAATCTTTCCCGTTTTTAATCCCGGAAGTGTAAACGCCATTGCCATCCTGTGATCGTCGTAGGCTTCTATGATTGTACTTCCACCTTCTGCTATGCTTCCGCGTTTCATTCCACCTGCACTTTCCGTTGCAATATGGTCGCCCTGAACTTTCTCCCACGGGAAAATCTGGATTCCATCAATCTCCGGAACTTCTTCACACCGCACTCCCATACGCTGCAGTTCTGTGAGAATCGCATGGAGCCGGTCAGACTCCTGAAAACGGATATGTCCAATATTGTGAATTCTGGTAACGCTGTCTGCAAAAGGTGCAATCGCTGCCAGCGTCATCGTCTGATCCGAAAAATCTTTCATCGAAATGTCCACGCCGTGCATTTCCGGCTCCGTCATAGTCAGCCGGATTCCTTCGGACGTCGCCTTTTTCTGACATCCCATCTGCTCCAATACGTTTAAGAATTGGATATCTCCCTGTAAAGAATCTTCCTGTACGCCTTTAACAATAACACTTGTTTTTAATAAAGGAACCATCGCATAAAAGTAACAGGCTGCCGATACATCCGGCTCGACTTCATATTCTGTAAGTCCCCAGCCCTCCTGATGTAGAATCTCATAGCAGTTCTCCGACTGCTTCACGCAAATACCAAATTGCTTCATCATGGCAAGTGTCATTTTAATATAGGATCCAGCGGTTCTGCTTCCGGTCAGATGAATCTTCAGTCCTGTCGGAAGAATACATGCTGCCATCAATAAGGCACTTGCAAACTGGCTGCTGAGATTCGTATCAATGGTGATTTCACTCATTCCATTCTTATCTGTGAATTCCTCTGCAAATTGCGAATCCAATTCAAACGGGAAATGATATGTTTCATTATTATATCTAAATTTAACATTTAACTTCTCCAATATTTTCAGGATTGGTTCCATCGGACGCTTACGCATCTGTTCGGATGCATCCAGATGATAATTGCCGCCTGCAAAGGCCAATGCAACCGTAAGAAACCGTGCTGCTGTTCCCGCGCTTCTTACATTGATGGCTGCCTCCGGGTTTGGAATCCTGCCTCCCGTCCCCTGAATGGTTACCTTATGCTTTTCTTCTTCGATTTCAAATTGAAATCCGAGCTGAAGAAGGCAGTCTATGAATCCTCTGGTATCATCACTAAAAAGAACTCCCGATAATACGCACTTTTTACCGGATAGCGCAGCTAACAGAAACGCCCGGTTGGTAATGCTTTTGGATCCGGGCACCTGAATAAGATACTCTTTCCTCGGATTCAGTTTTCTTACCTGATAAACATCTGCTCTTTCCATAAGTATTCCCTTTCTTTGCTATCCTATTAACTATACTATTTTTTTTACCTTCTGCCAATCCTTTTCTGGTTACTGGTTACTGGTCACTCGTACCTCGCTCCAGTAACAATTCGCAGGCTCATTTGAAGTTTTGCTTCGCAAAAGGAGCCTGCTCACTCCTGAA
>USDI01000257.1 GCA_900553305.1 uncultured Lachnospiraceae bacterium | reverse complement strand
GGACGGAGGAAATATGAAAAAAAAAGAACAGGGTACTGACAGCAATCAAAACAATGTTGCCGCAGCACAGGAGAGCTTGGTAATCGACAAAAAAATGATTCGATATATTATTCGTGTACTGTTGTTGGTTATTTTATTTATATGGGCTTTAATAAATCTTGATTCTGTAATAAAGTCTATTGGCAAAGTGCTTTCGTTGTTTTCTCCGTTTCTTATTGGTGGCGGTATTGCATTTCTGATCAATGTTGTTCTTAATCCACTCGAACGTTGCTTTAATAGAGTGTTCAAAAAGGCTCCTGCAAAGCTGACCAGACCCGTTTGCCTCACATTGAGTACTCTTTTTGTGTTTGGGATTTTGTTTGCTATAGTATTTATGATGATTCCAAGTCTGCGGGAATCCGGCGATGAGTTTATCCGGAATTTTCCGTTTTACGTTGAGGAAATTGAGCATTGGTGGGCGGATACTGTTCATTTTGCAGCAAAGTACAACATTATTCTACCGGAATATGCTATCAACTCTGATCTGTTGATTGATAAAATTGCATCCTTTATCAACAATGAAGGTAGTGGGATCATTACGGTAACATGGGGCGCGGCAACATCTGTCCTTTCTTTTTTGGTTGATGTGCTTTTAGGGTTTGTCTTTGCTTTGTATCTGCTTGTAAAAAAGGAAGTTGTTGTGGCGCATTTGAAAAAGCTTGTTGTTACAGTCCTCCCGCATAAGAAAGCACAGCGTTTTTTGAATATCGCTTCGCTGACCAATCAGACTTTCACAAACTTTGTTAGTGGGCAGCTTACGGAAGCCATAATTATTGGTGTTCTGTGTTTCCTGGGAATGCTGATTCTCAGAATTCCTTATGCCGGTACAGTTTCCGCATTTATTACGGTTACTGCATTGGTGCCGATCTTTGGTGCGTGGCTTGGTGGCGGACTTGGTGCATTTCTGATTCTGTTGGCAGAACCCATCAAAGCTATGTGGTTTATTATATACCTGTTGATTTTACAACAGGTGGAGGGTAATTTGATTTATCCCAAAGTTGTCGGAAAATCTGTCGGTCTTCCAGGTCTGCTTGTACTGATGGCTGTAACAATTGGCGGCGAGGCCTTTGGCATCCTTGGAATGCTTTTTAGTGTTCCGGTCTGTGCAGTGCTGTATAGTCTTTATCTGGAGTTTATGAAGAAATCAAATGTTCAAGGCTGATTTCATTGTAAATAATTGTAACTATTTAATAAAATTTAAAAAAGGGGTTTACAAATTGGAAGAGATAAGATATACTGGCAACAGTTAGTTAATACTAACTTAAAAGAATCCTACAAGCCACAGGATGGCTTTTCTTTTAAATGTATAGTTAGTTAAATCTAACTTAGAAGGGAGGAAGTGGCTTGAGCAGAGAAACATGGGAAATTGTGCAGGAGAGTGGAATTAAAAACGTAGAAATCCAGCTTGCACTCCAATGTGCGCCTCTGATTGCAGGATTAAAAATATCGAATCTGTTTCAGATATCCATAGAGGATTACATACAGGTTTTAAAGATCTTAAAAAACAGTAACATTATGATTTATCCTCTTGGGGTAAAAGGAAATACGATTGCATTGCTTTTATACCGGAAGAGATCACTTGAAGGGTATCTCGATCAGGAAAAAGTAAAAGAATTATTAGAAGAATTTGGTTATTCCTGTACTTCGTTAAAGGAAATTTTAGTAACCTTCCGGAGGCATTATCAGGAATATCTTCAAAAGAAACGTCCTTTTCCGCATGAAATCGGTTTTCTTCTTGGCTATCCACCCGAGGATGTGGAAGGCTTTATCCGGAACAACGGACAGAAGTTCTTATGTGTCGGGGAATGGAAGGTATATGAAAATTCAAAGGCAAAGCAGAAGCTTTTCCAAAAATATGATTATACCAGAGAAAATCTGATACAGCTCCTGTCATGTGGAATCCGTATGGATCAGATCGTGAATATTATGGGTGCATAAACAAGTTTAAAACGGTAATGATGAAATTCAGATTATGCAGCCAAAGATAATAAAAATTAAAAGGAATGATAAGAAAGGAATCAGAATTATGGATAAGATATATGTAATTTTCTGGACACAGGGTGGAAATACCCAGGCAATGGCAGAGGCTGTTGCAGAAGGAATCCGTGAAGGCGGTAAAGAAGCGGAAGTAACTTATGTGGGAAGCGTCAGCGCTGATGTTTTAAAGGATCAGCCGGTATTTGCATTAGGATGTCCTGCAATGGGAGCTGAGGTTTTAGAGGAAAGTGAAATGGAACCCTTTGTTGCTGAAGTGGAAACCTTCACAGCAGGAAAGAAAATCGGTTTGTTCGGTTCCTATGGATGGGGCGATGGTGAATGGATGCGTGACTGGGTAGACCGTATGAACGGTGCCGGTGCAACCGTTGTTGGCGGCGAAGGCGTGATCTGTCAGGAAGCTCCGGATGATGAAGCAGTAAGTAACTGCAAAGCACTTGGCAAGCAGCTTGCCGCATTATAAATCAGTCATATTCTTAATACTCTTAATAAAATCATAAACCTAAGAAAACCGGATACCTGATGATTTAGGTATCCGGTTTTCGTTGTTGTAACATAATTCGTAACATTTTTCTTTACTTTTTCATGGTGTTTTGTAACATTTTTCTCAAATAAATACTCGGAGTAAATACTTGGAGATTACCATATCTTATTTTGTTATACCCTTGAGATAATGGGTATAATAGGGTATAATTTTGTAAAGAATAATATTTAAAGGAGGCGTGCTATGGAATTATCCGAAATTCAGAATCGTGTGGCAGAATTGGAGCAGCAAATTTCAAATCTGCCTGCTGGATCTATTACGAAGAAAACCGTTAGTGGGAAGGAATATTTCTATCATCGTTGGACAGAGGATAAAAAAAGGAAAGAGAAATATATTCCTGCAGATGAATTGGAAAATTTTCATGTTCAGATTGAGCAGCGAAAGAAACTGGAGCAGGAGTTGAAGGCATTGAAAAAAAAGCTACCACAAACAAAATTCATGGATGCCTCTATGTTTACCACCAATGTCCGCACTGGGGAGACACTGCGTTCTTTTGCAGCATCCGTCCGAGATTATCGCAGACGTGAATGCTTCCGGCAACTACATGATTATGTTTA
>USDI01000256.1 GCA_900553305.1 uncultured Lachnospiraceae bacterium | reverse complement strand
ACCGGAGCCGCCATCAGTGGGCAATCTGAACGAATATATCCTGTCTGCTTTGCATGAAAAGAATTTGCTACATTTTTCGTTCTTTCTACATCACTACGAGCCGCAGCTTAATAAGCGCATCAAGAGCTTTCTTGGTGTGGATGGCGGCGATTTGTACGATACAGACCGTTTTCTGGATATAAAACTGTCCTGCCGGGAGCAAATGCTCCAAAAGCTGATGGACTATGATCCTGCCAAGGGTGCGGAGTATGCTACATACATTTTTCCGTTCATCCGGGATGCTATGCTCCGTTTCCGCATGGGCGAAGAAAAATGGTCGGTATCCTCTCTGACTAATTACAAAATGGTGCGGTCAATGGCTTGGCTGTACCACAATACCAAGGATGCGGTCAACGAGTTTTCCAAGAAATACAACTGTGATCTTGCTCTTGCCGAAGAATATCTGAAAGTTGTCCGAGGTATCCGCAATCAGCAGCCATTCTATGTGACAGACGAGGACGGCGAGGAAACTGGCGAAGATGTCGCCCTTGACGATAGTTGGAACTATACCGACATCCTCTGGAACGGCATACAGGCAGAAAAGGTGCAACGGGCATTTGAGAAACTGAATTACCGGGAGCAGACCTTGCTCGAAAAACGGTTAGCAATTTGCATGACCTGTGGGCGTGTTGGCTCATGGAAGAACCGCCCCACCTTTGAAGACCTGGCGGTTATGTTTGAGGGAAGCACAGCCAGCGGTGCAGAGCGGGCTTACCGGAAAGCGATGGATAAGCTGACAGAGCTTCTGGTTGCCGAGGGTGCTATCCATGCAGTCCGGCTGAAACAGAAATCCAAAACCAAGCGCAAAAAGAAAATCACCGCCGCAATCTACGAATACCAGGCAGACTGCGACGGCGAATGGGGCGAAATATCAGTTGATTTTGAGAACGGCACAGCAGAAATCATTCGGCTTGCTGATTGGGATACAATTAAAACGAACTGGTTTGCCAATGAGGCGATCCGGTATATTTTATCATTGTCGCCTGATGCTCTTAAAAAATATATGCTCGTCCCCCTTGAGCCGCCACTTATATCCTGAATCCTTACAACAACTGTAAGTGGTATTTGCTGTGTTCCCATGCTATCATTTTATTACAAATGATAGGAGGTATTCACATGAAACCCATTTTGAATATTGAAAATTTAACAAAAATCTATGGCAATGTGCCAAGTCAAACAAAGGCACTGAATGGGATCACCTTCCAGGTGATGCCGGGAGAGTTTCTCGGCATTATGGGAAGCAGTGGTTCCGGTAAATCCACGCTTCTCAACTGTATTGCAACTGTGATTCAGCCCACCGGTGGAAGCATTCAGGTGGAAGGCGATACTCTGCAATCCCTCAAGGGAAAGGCTCTTGCAGAGTACCGTGGCAAAAAAGTTGGTTATCTATTCCAGAACTTTGAATTGCTGGACAACCTGACTGGCAGGGAAAACATCCTGCTCCCGACTTCCTTGCATGGGGTATCCGAAGCAGAAAGCAGCCAGCGGCTGAAGCAGTTGGCTGACTATCTGGAAATCACTGATGTTCTGGATAAGTTTCCGTCCAAGATGTCCGGCGGCCAGCGTCAGCGTGTTGCGGCAGCAAGGGCTCTGATCTTACATCCCCAAATGATCCTTGCCGATGAACCGACGGGTGCGCTGGATTCTAAGAACGCAAGAAGTCTTATGGAGAAGCTGTCCGGCCTGAATCGTGACGAACAAGCTACGATCCTGATGGTAACCCATGATTCCAATGCCGCCAGCTTCTGTAAGCGCATCCTGTTCATCCAGGATGGCGTGATCTTTCATGAGCTTCGGCGTGGAGACGAAAGCCAGCAGGAGTTCTACGGGCGCATCCTGAAGGTGATGGCGCAACTGGGAGGGGGCAGCGCAAATGTTCTCTAATCTCATTCTTCGGAACAGTCGCCGCAGCCGAAAGGAAAACGGTCTGTTTTTCAGCTCCCTGGTGATTTCTATTGTTGCCTTTTACATGATTCTTTCCATCTCCACTCAAGATGTGATGCTCTTTTTGCAGAAAATGGAGAGTGACGCAGTTGACAAACTCCTGCTTCTGATTCCTGCGTTTTATGGGATGACCCTCGGTATTCTGTTCTTTTTGATCTATTTTGCCTGCAAGTATCAGTTCGAGCGCAGACGGCATGAGTTTGGTGTTTATCTAATGTTGGGGATGCGTAGAAGTAAACTGTTTGGTATGCTTCTGGCGGAAGATTTCCTGACCAGTATTCTTGCCATGCTCATAGGCTTACCTGTGGCTGTGGTGCTTTCAGAAATTGTCAGTCTTGTCACCGCCAAGCTGGTAGGCATGGGGATCATCGGTCATCAGTTTTCTTTATCCTGGTCTGCGATTGAATGGACGCTGGCAGGATTTCTGGCAATTAAGCTGACGGCACTTCTGATTTTGAGTGGACGAATCAGCCGCCAGGAGATCGGTACTTTGCTATCCCAGCCAACGAACCGCCCCAAAAAGCAAATGCCATCTGTTATCTATGGACTGGCTGCTATATGCGGAAGTGTGATGTTGGCAGTGGCTTACTACATGGCGATTCAGGGAATTGCATGGACAAAGGTAAGTATGATGGGACTGACTTTGCTGTTGGGCATAGTTGGTACGATGCTGCTTTTCTATGGGATGCGTGCGCTGATTGCTTTGATTGTTAAGAAAGGAAAAGGAAATAAGCAGCTTCATGTATTTACCTTCCGGCAGATTCAGGAGAATGTCATTCATCAGTCAAACTCCATGGCCATCAGCTCCCTGCTGATTCTGGCGGCGCTGTGTTGTTTTGGTGCGGGCGTAGGAATTGCAGGAACGAATAACCTGTCTTCTGGCCATGTAATCGACTATACTTTTGAAGATCATACTGCAGAAGATTCATCGCAGGTTCTTCCGAATATAAAGGCAGTCCTGAAAGAAAACAGTTTGGAAAATCAATTTTCAGAGCTTTTTGAAATGAGGGTTGGGCGTATTCGCACCACAGAAGATTATGATAATGCCTACAGCATGGACGCTGTTATGGACTCTCTTCGGAGCCTGCCCCAGTCGGAAGACCGGGATGTCCTTCTGAACAATCTTGGTTATGCCACATACCCATATTTGATTTGTTTATCGGACTATAATCGTTTGTTGGAATTGT
>USDI01000255.1 GCA_900553305.1 uncultured Lachnospiraceae bacterium | reverse complement strand
GGCATCGGGGTATCCATTTTCCAACGATCCCCTACCGCTTCTTCATAGGTCTTGCCTGCAGAACGCGGGCTTGCTGCAATTGTTGTTACCTCGAACCAGGGATGATTCTCAAGCAGAGAGATAAATCTCTGTCCAACCATACCAGTTCCGCCTAAAATTCCTACTCTTAATTTGTCGCTCATTTTTTCTTCTCCTCATGTGAAAATATTTAAAAGACTCTTCCGGTCCTATAAACCATTACTGTTCTTCATACCAGATGTGATTCAGGAATTCTTTGTTAATCTGAATCACTTCTTTCATGGCATCCTCACCCGGGGCACCGATCGTAAGACGGCGTTCCACGCAGGTCTTCAAACTGATCGCATCGTAAACATCTGCTTCAAATACCGGGCTGATTTCTTTCAGCTCCTCTAAGGATAACGCATCAATGCTTGTTTCCTTCTCAATGCAGTACAGAACGAGACGCCCGATAATTCCATGTGCATCACGGAACGGGACTCCCTTGCCAACCAGATAATCGGCCGCATCAGTTGCATTCGTAAAGCCGTTCATCGCACTCTTTTCCATAATTTCATTACGGAATTTCATGGTCTTTAACATGCCATCAAATAAAATAAGGCATTGCTTCACGGTATCAATGGCATCAAAGGTCACTTCCTTATCTTCCTGCATATCTTTATTATAAGCAAGCGGAATGCCCTTCATGGTCGTCAGTATGGAAACAAGCGCTCCATACACACGTCCGGTCTTTCCTCTTACCAGCTCTGCAATATCCGGATTCTTCTTCTGCGGCATAATGCTGCTTCCGGTAGAATAAGCATCATCGATCTCCACAAAACGGTATTCGTTCGAATTCCAGATGATAACCTCCTCGGAAAAACGGCTTAAATGCATCATAATCGTAGATAGTGCCCCCAGGAATTCAATCACATAATCACGGTCCGCAACCGAATCCATACTGTTTAAGGTCGGTCCTTCGAAGCCCATTAAGGAGGCTGTATAGGCACGGTCCAACGGATAGGTCGTTCCTGCAAAAGCCCCGGCTCCGAGCGGACAATAATTCATTCTCTTATAGATATCCTCCATACGGAGAATATCCCGTTTAAACATTTCAAAGTAGGCTCCCATATGATGTGCAAGCGTGGTCGGCTGTGCTTTCTGCAAATGGGTAAAGCCCGGCATATAGGTGTGAAGATTCGTCTCCATAATCGTAAGGAGGGTTGCCAGAATCTCCTTTAAACATTCAGAAACCTCGATGACCTCATGACGGACATATAACCGCATGTCCAAAGCCACCTGATCGTTCCGGCTTCTTCCGGTGTGCATCTTTTTACCGGCATCTCCGATCCGGTCAATCAGATTGGCTTCCACGAAGCTGTGAATGTCTTCGTATTCGGAAGTGATTGTAAGCTTTCCATCGCGGACATCTTCCCGGATCTGGGTTAATCCCTTCACGATCTGGTCCTTTTCTTCACAGGTCAGAATGCCCTGTTTCTCCAGCATTACCACGTGTGCAATACTGCCCTCGATGTCCTGTTCAAACAACCGTTTATCAAAGTTAATGGATGCATTGAAATCGTATACCAGCTTGTCCGTTTCTTTCGTGAAACGGCCGCCCCACAATTGAGCCATAAATATCCATCCTCCAATTATTAAATCTGAATTTGATACTATCATATTTTTAGGAGCATTTCAACCAAAGTTACGCACATATTCGTATTTTTGTTCATAAGTTATATTAGAATTTTGTGTATCCTACAGAATATGCAGAAATGAGGCAATCTATGAATCCGACTCTTTTACGTCTTCAGCATATAGACTTTTCGTATCATACCCTTCACGGAGAAACCAAGGCCTTAAGCGATGTCTCCTTTACGGTTACAGAAGGGGAATTTCTCGCAATCGTCGGTCCAAGCGGCTGTGGCAAATCGACGCTCCTATCCATGATTGCCGGACTGATCCAGCCGGAGGACGGAACCATTACCTTCGCACACGATTCACCCCGGATCGGCTATATGCTCCAGCAGGATCATCTGCTCCCCTGGCGCACCATATGGAGCAACATTCTTTTAGGCCCCGAAATCCAGAAAAATCTGACTCCTGCCAAGAAGGAAAAGGCCATGCACCTTTTGACCGATTACGGACTCCTTCCTTTTAAGGATAAACACCCGAACGAATTATCCGGCGGGATGCGCCAGCGCGCCGCCCTCATCCGGACCATGGTCATGGAGCCGGAGCTGCTTCTTCTGGATGAACCGTTCAGCGCCCTGGATTATCAGACGCGCCTCATGGTATCTGCCGATATCGGAAGGATTATCCGTCATTCCGGAATTACCGCCATTTTAATCACGCACGATTTATCCGAAGCGGTTTCCCTTGCCGACCGCGTGATCGTCTTAAGCAAACGCCCGGGAAAGGTGATGCGTAATCTTCCCATCTCCCTTACGCTTCCGGATGATTCCCTTCTGGCTGCCCGCAACGCTCCGGAATTTCATCACTATTTTAATATCTTATGGAAGGAGATCTCGGATGAACACTGAATCCTATGCCCAGCAGCAATATTATAAAAAACACCGGCGCCATCACAATATGATTACCTTCTTGCGGATTTTCCTGCTGATTGCCTTTTTAATTCTGTGGGAAACCGCCTCCCGGTTCAACTGGATTGATTCCTTCTTTTTCAGCAGTCCTTCCATGGTAGCTGCCTACTTCTTAAAAATGCTCAAAGACGGCAGCTTTTTCCTCCACACGGGAATCACCTTATTTGAGACTCTGGTAAGCTTTGCCCTGATCTGTATTCTGGGAATCTTCTCTGCAACGCTTCTGTGGTATTATCATCCGATTGCCGAGGTTACTGAACCCTATTTCGTGGTCTTAAACAGTCTGCCCAAATCCGCACTCGCCCCGCTCCTTATTGTCTGGCTCGGAACCGGAATGAATACCATTATTATTGCCGGAATTTCTGTTGCACTGTTTGGCTCGGTCATCAACCTTTATACCTGTTTCAAGCAGGTGGATGAGGAACGTTCCAAACTGATTTATACCCTCGGCGGTACGAAATTCGATGTCTACCGGAAGGTTATTCTTCCTTCTTCCGTTCCCGGAATCATCAGTAATATGAAGGTCAATGTAGGGCTTGCTTTAGTCGGCGTGATCATCGGAGAGTTTCTTGCAGCA
>USDI01000254.1 GCA_900553305.1 uncultured Lachnospiraceae bacterium | reverse complement strand
CATCAATATAACCAAGGAGCACAAAGCCCTGACAGGCATATCCCTCCGGCACTTCCCATTCCCGCATCATTTCTCTTCCCTCTTCGGAGTCAAAAGTTTCCGCACCTCTTGAAATAATGCAGGACGCAATGCCAAGCTCCGTTGCCTGCAAAATCATATTTTCCATCATACAGAATGCATCCGCCGTCTTAAACAGAAAATTATCCTGACAGAACACGCAGACTACCGTCGGTGCATCATAAAATCCGTTCTTAATGCTGGGATCATCAATGGTACTTGGCTGTTCTTTTGATACATAATTGCCTGCCTCTAAAATGGTATCCAGATCCTCCCTGCGGATCTGTTCGTCCGTATATTTTCGAATCGAATGTCTTGCCTTAATAAGATCCATCAATGCCATCCCTTGCTTCTCCTTTCCAATTTCTTTAAAACTTCCTAATAATATTAGGAAAGTCTTCTATATTTTTATAAACAGGACAGTTCCTCCCCGGTTATCTCATTCTTCGTCTTCCAGCACTGTGGATCTGCGCCATAAAAGTTTCCGGTCGTTCCATTTGCCACGGCCGGACACCCACGGCACCATGCCTTTAACTCACACTTACTGCATTTTACGAACTTATCATATTCCCGGTACTTCTCCATCTGACAGGTCCATACATCCTTCAGACGATCGGTAAATACATTTGCTACTTTGCTGTCCGTCACTCTCCGGCATGCCATAATGTCCCCGTTGGAGGATATGGTAATGTGGCAGTTTCCACAGTTGCATCCCCCATAAATCATGCCATCTGCACCATTTTCCGGAAGCTTGAACTGTCCGGTTTCATATTCATACAACGTCCATAAGTGATCCTTTTTATTAAAATAGGTTTCGCATCCTGCCGCCTCATACGCCTTGAATTTTGCATCACAGATTTCCAACAGTTTCCGGTATTCCTGTGGTGTCATGCTCGTGTCCACTTCTCCACCCGTAGGCACATAACGCGAGAATGCAAAAACCTTTACTTTCGCCTTTACTACCGCATCAATGATGTCCGGTATCTCTTCCATATTGGTCTTGGAGACCGTACTCATAATGATGCTTCGGATACCCGCCCGGTTCAGACAGCCAATCTTTTCTATGGTCAGATCAAAGCTCCCCGGCTTGCGGAACCAGTCGTGCGTTTCCCTCATTCCATCCAATGACATCTGATATTTTTCACAGCCGCACGCCTTAAGCATCCGGCAGACCTCATCATTCAGATGGAACGGATTCCCCATTAACGTAAATGGGATGTCCTTGCTCTTTAACAAAACCAATAATTTCCAGAAATCGGGATGAAGGATAGGATCTCCTCCCGTAATGTAAAAATATGGGCTCCGATGATATGTCTCGCAGAACTCTTCACAGTTGGCAACAACCTGCTGCATCTGCTCATAGGTCATGCTCTTAAGCTCCGTGCATCCCTTTCCTGAAAAGATATAGCAATGCTTGCAACGCTGGTCGCATTCATCGGTAATGTGCCATTGAAATGAAAAATACGGTTTCATCCTATCCTCTCCTCCCTACAATTTTTTCTTACTTATCTCCTGTTCCGCATGCGGTTCCACATGCTGCAGGCTTCTCTTCTTTGTCTGCTGCTCCACATGCGGTTCCACATGCTGCCGGTTTCTCTTCTTTGTCTCCTGCTCCACATGCGGTTCCGCATGCTGCAGGCTTCTCCTCTTTGTCTGCTGCTCCACATGCGGTTCCGCATGCCGCAGCGGCCTTCTTTTCTTCTTCCTTGTTCCATCCAAAAATGTTTGATAATGCCATTTTTCGTTCCTCCTTAAGTTAGTTTTCTTAGGCTTTCGCCCTGTTGCTCCTTAAGAATAGCAAGTGTTTCCCCACAAAAAAAGTACGCACTTTTTTGTGCAATAGTTACCTGGAGGTTACCTTTTCGGATTTGCGGGCTTTTTAAAAAATTGCTTACGAAAAAAAATTTTTTCAGCTATAATGAAAGTACGGATCAAGTACAATTTACATGAAAATAAGGGATTCTTTCATTCAAATTTACTGAGTGAAGAATCCCCTTTATCAATTTATTGTATATTCAAATAGAAAGGTGGGAAGTAATGTTTACCTATTCTGTATGAATGTAAGCATTCACGGAAATCAATTTTGCATGGCTCTGAATAGTTACAAGCTGCTTTTAAAATCCACCATAATGACCTAACGTTTCTGCTGCAAGCTCCGATCCCTTTTTCATAGCTTCAGCAATATCTCCATGAATCAGGTGTTCACATACGAATCCAGCATGATAGCTGTCTCCGCAGCCGGTAGTGTCGATCACATGCCCTACCTTACTTGCAGGAACCCGATAACGCTCTCCCCGGAAACAGGTAACGCTGCCACGCTCCGCCAAAGACATATTAAACAGTCCATCATATTTCCCGGAAAAATTCTCGAAATGATATAATAAATTTTCTTCTCCGCTTATCATGAAATAATCTATGTAGGGCGCATACTGTTCCATATCATCAAAGTCCCGGTAAATATCAAAATCCACCGCCAGTCTGAAATGATATTTCTTCTTCGCATCCAGGACCTGATGAAAGCATCCTGCCCAGAAGTGAATGAAGACAGCATCCGCATGGGCAATGACATTTATTTCTGCTTCGTTCAAAATCATTTTATCGACAATATCTCCATTCCAGGAGTTTTCCTTATAATACCGGTCACCTTCTGCCGTCAGATAAGTTCTGTTATTGGCAGTTGTCATCCCCGATTCCACTCTTATATAATCGGCATTGATTCTCTTATCTGCAATCGAATCCATAATACAATCTGCATAAGCATCTCTTCCCACGGCTCCCAGTAAAATGACTTCCATTTCATCAAATCCGGACGCATGAGCTGCAAAATTAAGGGCCTCACCGCCCGGCCTCATCTCATTTGTTCCATCAAACACGTCTACGCAGAGACATGGCAACGCGACTAATTTTATCTTCATTTTTCCATCCATTTCCTAAATCTGATCATCTATTATATTTTCAGTAACAGTTCCTCTATTTTGTCATCCAATCTCTTCCATATCTTTCATAGCCTGTCCCTATTCCATTCCATGATATCCACAGAGCATCACTTTAGCGGTAAACACACCATCCTGACAGGTAAATGTACTTGCACCACCGGTCTTTTCAGCAATATGGCGGACGGACTGGA
>USDI01000253.1 GCA_900553305.1 uncultured Lachnospiraceae bacterium | reverse complement strand
ATAATCCATATTTTTTTAAGAAATATATATTTTTATCAGTTAATAAAAAACCTCTGCTCTTAAGAGTATCTATTTTATGCATAAGAATAATATTCCTTCACGTTTAGGCATTTTTATTCACCTACACATTCATTTTGTCACATTGCAATAATTTAAAAAACATTTTTCTGCTTTATCCATTTCAATTAACAATGGATTCATATAATCACTAAATGCATCCAAATATGCTCTACACCCACCAACAATCATTATTTTTTCAATATTGTCATTATTGGTTAATATTTCTTCAGCCTTCACATATCTATCATATAAAGTTTTTAAAATGGGTCTATCCGGGTCATCTATCAACCGTTGCTCTAACAATAGAATTACCTTTTCAATTTGCTTTTTCAATTCTAATATAGCGTCCATATAAATGCTCCTTAAGGTTTAATGGTCCTTATACTCTAATCCAATTCAAATCCTAATTTTGCGGTAATAAAAATTGATCTGCATCTCCTGCCAGTCTTGCTCCACTCATAGTCCGCTTCATAATACGACACATTCATCGGATCCTAAAATATAACCATAATTTATTGTTTCTAAAATTATTCTATCAACGTACTATTTTTACATCCATCAGTTTCCCATTTCCCGCATCAACATTAAACTTTCTTCCCCAGAAATCCGTAGCATATAATTTTCCATTCACAATTTGAATTGCAACATATGGAATTCTCTCTTTGCTGACAATATCAGACGGTAATTTGTCACTTATCCGCCAAAGCATTTCGCCATTCTCATCATAGCATAAAATATTATTAAGTTCTTCTGTTCCAAGTTCTACTCGTGGAATCTTTAACAAAATAACATACTTTCCGTTGATATTTTCAACTTGCTTAATCGGATATTTTACAGTTATTTTAATATCACCAATATATAAAATATTATCTTCAATAAATATGTCTCTCATATTTCCTTCTTTCTATGGCAATAGTCTTAACATCCCTTTGTATACTGACTCATATTTACAGTACCTGTGTCATATATTTAAAATGAGTTGGAATGATTAAAAGACATACCTTTTTGTTTAAAGATATAGAAATTGCCCGTTATGATCTTAATAACAGTATATCAAAAGGAGTCTGTTTATGAAACATCAGAAATTCTTCCCGGCCTTGTTACAGGGTGCCCTTATTGGCTTAGGTGCGGTACTTCCCGGAATCTCCGGCGGGATCTTAAGTGTGATCTTTGGCGTGTACCGTCCTGTTATGGAGCTGCTTGCCGACCCTAAGAAAAACTTCCGCACCCATTTTCCCAAATTGTTTCCTTATCTGCTGGGATATCTCCTCGGCTTTCTTGGTGTTGCCAATGTCCTTGCCTTCTTCTTAAACCAGTATCCGGCCCCTTCCGTATGTCTCTTTGTCGGTCTGATTATCGGAATGCTGCCCTCGCTCTGGGAAGAAGCCGGGAAAGAGGGACGCTCCAGAGGATCTTATATTGCCTTTTTCTGTGCGGTCATTTTTATTTTCGCGTTGCTGACCGGTCTGCAACGCTGCGCCATTACCATCGTTCCGGATTTCAAATGGTATCTGTTCTGTGGCTTCTGTCTCGCCTTAAGCATTATCGCTCCCGGCATGAGCTTTTCTACGCTCCTTATGCCGCTCGGACTTTATACTCCATTCATCGACGGAATCGGGCACTTATCCACTGCTGTTCTCATCCCCGGTGGAATCGGTGGGGGAATCACGATTCTCGTTCTTTCACGCTTCATCAATTCCTTATTTGAAAAGCATTACTCTATTGCCTTTCACGCGATTGTCGGAATTGTTATGGCTGCAACCGCCATGATCATTCCCTTTGATAGCTTCACCACATCGGTAAAAAGCTGCGTCATCAATCTACTGTGTCTGGCCGTCGGTGGAATTGTGTCCGTGTGGATGACGAAGTTTCAGGAGGGAAAGGAGGGATGATCTTTCCGCTGGTACTTTATTATTATTCCAGCCTATGTATTTCTTCCTGTAGTTTTTCAAGAAACTCAAGTATCTCTTCAAACTCCGGTATGTTCCCATATATCATATTCTTCATTGCCTGATAGTCCTCCTGCAAAGCATTAAGTATCGTTTTTCTTGGCAGAAGTTCGATACTGCTCAAGGTTGCCGTTTCATAATGAGCACCCTTGGCATAATAAAACTTTTGCTTAAAAACAACATCTTTTTCCAGCAATTCTTTTCTTTTAAATGCACTTTCTTTTACCCATGAATTGCCCAGATTATATACATCATATAAATGCCTTGCATATCTGGCAGGCAATGCTTTTCCTTCCGGGAAATTTGCAATTTTATGTAATATAGTGAGTTTTTCCCAGAAAGTTCTTTCAACATCAATGGTCAGAACCGAGGTCTCTTTTTGCAAAAATATATCCGGATATTTTTCAGCTGCAAACGGAGTTACTGTTGTCTCATGAGATGGCATCCATTCTGCCAATGGTCCAATTTCCAGTCTTACACTGGAACGCAGATACTCTGCTTCAAATATTTGTGGATAATAAAAATTTACCACCATCTCATCCTCTGTATCAGTTGAAATCCATTCTCCCTCCCCCAGTTTTTCTTTCATTTCTACATTCAACTGGGGAATCAATTCCTCTTTATAAAATTTAGCTGCTTCTGAATTAATTTGTTTGTTGAATAAATCCTGCTTGGTTTTCGACCTTTCTTCCCAAGGATTTACCTCGGCATTAATAATTTTTCTCCAATCCAAAATCAAATCTATATCTTCGGAAAATCTTTCAATAACATGGTACGATTTAGATAAACTTGTACCACCTTTGAAAACAAATGCATTCTTATACTTACAATCGTGAAACAGATGATCCAGCATAAAACACACCCAAAAGTCTTTCTCTACTACATTAGGCTGCATTCCCATCGAAATTGCAGCAGCTTGAAACAATTCTGTTCTATCCTTTATCTGTAACTTAGCAACTTCTTTCATTATTCAGCACACACCTTTCTGATTACTGTATATATCCATTCACTTACACCTGTTGCTTCCTTTAACATCTTTTTCTTCTCTTCTTCAGGCAATCTGTTCCTCAAACTCACGATAATATCATCATCAATCCTCTCTTTTCCCAATGTCTTTAATGCCTCAACAACCAAAGTTGTTGTCTCAGACATAAAGGAAATATCTCTATTTGCACGGTGCTTATAGGA
>USDI01000252.1 GCA_900553305.1 uncultured Lachnospiraceae bacterium | reverse complement strand
CCGCTTTCCAGTACCGTCTTTCCACCTTCAATATCCTTCAGACGGATTTCCGGTCCCTTGGTATCAAGCAGAGTTGCAATCTGTAATCCAAGCTCTCCGCTTACCTTCATCACACGGTCAAATCTCTTCTTATGTTCCTCATGTGAGCCGTGGGAAAAGTTAAAGCGTGCAACATTCATGCCGGCAAGCATGATCTCACGCAGTTTTTCTTCACTCTCACTGGCTGGTCCTAAGGTACAGATAATTTTTGTTTTTCTCATAAAATCTCCTTTTTATTTTCATTCCCTATTGAATTATTTAGAACTGTATCTGCAAAGTTACTATTTTATTTAAAATGATCCTCTGTATATACAGTTACATCAACTCATAAACAACATTTCACTTATGTCTGTTGCTGTCTGCGCAAAAATGCTTACTTCATTGTTATTTATCTTGTAACAGAACGCCAATCTTACCTTCGTTAATTCCCTGCACAGTATATCCATATCGGATCCTCTCCTGTATGGCCCGGATAAATGGTTCTTCGATTCTTTCTCCCGGTATAAGAAGTGGTATTCCCGGTGGATATAAATTCACAAACTCTGCGGCTGTCCTTCCTATCGCATCTGTCAAAGGTACTTCACAGCTCTTTTGCAGATAAGCTTCATAAAGTGCAAACTTTCTTACCGGGCTCCAACATTCGGAAACTGATGTAAAGTCTGGTGTCTTCTCCTGTGTAAGCCGGGAATCAATTTCTTTTAATGCTATTGTCAGACGGCGGATTCCCTCTTCGGTATCCATCATGGACAACATGGCAAGTGCATAGGTCTCGCATGCCATTTCCAATTGCAGATGATATTTTTCCCTTAAAAGATCATAGAGCTGCTTTCCGGTAAAGTTTGTATTCTTCACAGAAATAACAACCTTCGATGGCTCTGTATATGGGCAAATCCTCACATGCTTACAGGAAGCCAGCTCTTTTGCAAGCTGCTTACGCATATCCAAAAGCTTACCAAGCCTTTTTTCTCCTTCTTTTTCCAGAAGATAAAGCCCTTCCTCGATTCCAGTCATCAACAGATAAGATGGACTGCTTGTCTGATAAATTGCCAGATATCTCCGAAGAATATTACGATTCACCAACACTCCATTGACATGAAGAATTGCTGTCTGGGTCGGCGAAGGTAATGTCTTGTGTGTACTCTGAATCACAACATCTGCTCCGCACTGTACCGAATTTTCCGGATAAGCTTCATGAAAGCCAAGATGTGCGCCATGTGCTTCATCGACAATCAGCGGAATTCCATAAGAATGCGCAATCTTCGCAATTTCACGGATATTTGAGCAGATCCCGTCATAAGTCGGTGAGGTAACCACAATCCCTGCAATCACTTCTGCAGCCTTCCTGGGATCTACATTTCTCTCCCGGAGTGTCAGAATAATTGCTTTCCGTACCGTTTCCGGTAGAATTGCCCCTGCAAGGTCATATTCCGGAAGCAGCTCCGGATAAAGATACCGCACATTCAGCCGGTTTAAAAATGCCGCATGATACACTGCCTTATGGCAGTTACGCGCCATGAGAAGTACCTTTCCCTTTGCTGCAACAGAAGCAATGGCACTTAAAAGTCCTCCGCTACTTCCATTAATCAGGAAATGCGTTTCCTCCGCTCCATACAGTCTCGCTGCACGCTCCTGTGCCTGCCGGATCACTCCCGATGCTTCATGCAGATTATCAAAGCCATCAATCTCCGTAATGTCGAACCGGTAAAATGTTGCAAGCGGTCCGCTTTCCGGATTTCTTTTGTGTCCCGGCATATGAAACGGATAGGAATCAGTCTGTGCATAGGCACTCAATTTCTCATATAAACCGTCTAGCATGCTTTCTTTACTCCGCTTCCCTCATCCTTTTTCTTCAAATGTACTTTCCGGTCAGCTGTCCCTTTCCGGATACGCAGGGTTTCTAATATCGAGCAGTATTTATCTGCCATACTGACCACCCAGGCCTCCCTGCAGAAGGGTGGAACAATGGTCAGCGGCCACATATGCTTTTTAATGATGTCCTGCTCTCTGGGCGTTAACTTGTATTCCTTCTTCGCATTCTTAAGTGCAATTCCCGGATGATAAAATCCATGAAGAGACTGATAATTCTCCCGGTTCTTGTCATGCCAGTCATAAAGAAAATAGTCATGCAGCAATGCGCCCCGCACCAGATCCTTTTCCTGACAGTGAATTCCCAGCTTCCGGTTGATTGCCAGACTGTGCTGCGCCACATCCAGACAATGTCGGTGTACGGGAATTGTTCCATGCTGTACATAATTCCTCGTACTCTTAAAGTTATCTGACTGCATAATATCATCACCATACTGTTTCATCAGATGGTAAAGCTCTCTTCTTTTGTCAAAATGCTTCTTAAGTTTTTCAAGCTTTCTTTGTGAACGTTTCAAGTAAATCCCTTCTATCCATCATACATTCTGAACATACAACCGAATACTGTAATATAGTATACCACAGGTCATACTATTAGAAAATGAAACAGAGCTGATTTTTTGCAATTTACAAAAAATTTACAGAAAATCAGATTGGTCCCAGACTTGCATTTACTAAACGCTTACATAAAAAAAATCAGTAAACTCACGCTTACTGATATAAAAAGAACAAATAATAAATATTAAGGCATAACAAATGCCCAGAACCGGAATCGAACCAGTGACACGAGGATTTTCAGTCCTCTGCTCTACCAACTGAGCTATCTGGGCATAGACTTAAAAATAAGTCGAGTAGCGGGGACAGGATTTGAACCTATGACCTTCGGGTTATGAGCCCGACGAGCTTCCAGACTGCTCCACCCCGCGATATTTAATTATGCTCCGTAGAGCGAATGGATGGAGGTGGATTCGAACCACCGAAGCAATTTGCAGCAGATTTACAGTCTGTCCCCTTTGGCCACTCGGGAATCCATCCATATGATAGATTTCTCTATCAAAAGCCGATGATCGGACTCGAACCGATAACCTGCTGATTACAAATCAGCTGCTCTGCCAATTGAGCCACATCGGCATATTACACAGCACAGCTGATTTGTAATCAGCCTGCTCAGCCTACAATTGCCTCATTACATTCAACAATTGTCATAAATTGAGCCACATCGGCATATTACATAGCACAACTGATTTGTAATCAGCCTGCTCAGCCTACAATTGTCTCATTGCATTCAACAATTGTCATGAATTGA
>USDI01000251.1 GCA_900553305.1 uncultured Lachnospiraceae bacterium | reverse complement strand
ATCGCCCGCCACCACCTTGGCAGCCACCTTACGGCACAGCGCCGCCAAACGGCGTTCCAATGTCCGCACACCGGCTTCTCTGGTATAGTGGTTAATCATGAAACGGACAGATTGGTCAGAGAGCTTATTTTTAAATTTATTTATGAAAAAATAATGGCAGCAGGCAATCTCTTCCTGAAAAGTTTCCTGATATATGGAAAGGGCAGAAATTACTTCCGGATTTCCAATTTGCAGGATTCTTTCTCGCGCACCTTTTCCATAAATTAATACGGTATTATTTTCCAGATCAATATCAGATGGACGCAGTCCGCATAGTTCGGAGATACGCATTCCAGTAGCGAACAATAATTCAATAACAGCGATGTCACGGATACAGCAGCGGAACTGATAGGAAGAGGAAGCCTGTTTTTTCTGTTGATACATTACGGACAGGAGCTTTTGGATGGAATGAAAGGGAATTGTTTTGGGAAGAAGCTTGGCTTCCCGAAAATGAATATCCAATTTGGCAAAGGGATTTTCAGTCAGCAGGTCTTTATATTCGAGATAATGAAAGAAGGCTTTCAGGCTGGCAATTTTGCGCTTGACCGTTTTCGGCTTATATTGTCTGTGCAGGAATGTGATAAAGAGATCCACAGTATCTCTTGACCGGAAATCATCTGAAATGTTGGTGTAGTTATGGAATTGCTTTAAGTCTATACGATATGCTTTGATGCTTTTGGCATCAAGACGCTTGCGGTATTCGCAATATTCAAGATATTCTGCAATATAGTTATCTAAGGTATTCATAAGAAATGTACTCCTTTGCTTTTTGCATAGAGGAACTTGTCTATTTACGGATTCCTTAGTGACAATGGGAAACACAAAATAAATATATGGAAACTAAACCGGAAACTTTAAGTTCCTCAAGTATTGATTTGTAAATTTATGAATTCAACGGTATAATAAGAAAATCAGAAACAGTGAAATATATAGATTATAGTAAATTTTGAGGGTTTTATATGATCAGTATTATTGTACCGGTGTACAATGCGGCAAACTATATAGATGAGACAATCCAAACAGTGATCCATCAGACCTGTCAGGACTGGGAGCTTCTGCTTGTAGATGACTGCTCCAGGGATCGTAGTGCGGAAGTGATCCGGGCAGCAATCAATCGTTATGAACAGGAAGGAGTTGCGAAGGGACGTATCCGGCTGATTTTGAAACAACAGAATGAAGGTGCAGCCAAAGCACGTAATACGGGCATTAGGGAGGCCAGAGGGCGATACATTGCGTTCCTTGATGCGGATGACCTCTGGTATCCGGATAAGCTGCTTAAGGAGCTTGCTTTCATGCAGCAGAAGGAGGCGGCTTTTGTCTATTGCTCCTATCAGTTTGGAGATGATAATTCAGTTCCTACAGGCAAGACAGCCAGGGTGCAAAGAACACTTACCTATAAGGAAGCTTTGTCAAGAACCATTATCTTTACATCGACAGTTTTGATTGATACGCAGAAGGTGGATCGTGAACTTATTCTGATGCCGGATATTCCTTCGGAGGATACGGCGACCTGGTGGAGAATTTTGCAGAGTGGAATTACGGCCTGTGGCTTGGATGAATTGCTGGTAATCTACAGGCGTCCTGCAAATTCCCTTTCTGCCAATAAGGGCAAAGCTGTAAAGCGGATCTGGGGGCTTTACCGGCAGATTGCAGGGCTTAATGTATTTGCGTCTGCTTATTATATGATTGGCTGGGCCTTTCGTGCGACAATGCGCAGAGTGATTAAGGACAAGAAAACTGTTTGACAAAACCTGATTCAAGTTTATAATAATTGGTAGCACTTTGATTGGTGCTACCAATTTTGATATTATGAGGAAAAGATGATGAAGTATGTCAAACAGTTTTTTATTATTCTCTTGATCTCCTTTGTGGGGGAACTTTTTAAATATCTGATTCCGTTACCTATTCCGGCAAGTATTTATGGTATGGTACTTCTGTTTGTCGCATTGATGACCGGTCTGATCAGGCTGGATGATGTGAAGGATGTGGGAAAGTTTCTGATTGAAATTATGCCATTGATGTTTATTCCGGCAGGCGTGGGGCTGATTGAAAGCTGGGGAACGTTGAAACCTGTGCTGCTTCCGGTCTGTGTGATTACGGTTGTAACGATTGTGACCGTCATGGTGGCAACAGGAAAGCTGTCACAGTGGATGATCCGCAGGGAGAAAAAGGGAGGCAGTGACCATGAATAGTTTTTTTGAAGAATCCATGTTTGCAGGAGTGACGTTAAGTATTATTGCCTATCTGATTGGGGCAATATTAAAAAAGAAATTTAAACTGGGTATTTTTAATCCGCTTCTGATTGCTATTGTGGTATCTATTGTTTTTCTGGCAGTGGGAAATATTGATTATGAAGTTTATAACGAGGGTGCAAAGTTTCTAAGCTGGCTGTTGACGCCGGCAACGGTATGTCTGGCGATTCCGCTTTATGAGCAGTGGGATCTGTTAAAAAACAATCATAAGGCCGTTCTGCTTGGACTGACTGCCGGAGTGGTGACCAGCCTTGTTACGGTACTCGTTCTTTCCCTGTTGCTGGGATTATCCCATGAAGAATATGTGACGATGCTTCCGAAGTCCATTACGACAGCAATTGGCATGGGTGTCTCAGAAGAACTGGGCGGCTATGTAACGATTACGGTTGCGGTAATTATTGTTACCGGAGTGCTTGGCAATATGTTCGGAGAATTGATCTGCAAGGTGTTTAAAATTGAAGAACCGATTTCGAAAGGACTGGCATTCGGATCGGCAGCACATGCGATCGGAACAGCAAAGGCTATGGAGATTGGTGAGATTGAAGGAGCAATGAGCAGCCTGGCAATTGCAGTGTCGGGAATCCTCACAGTGATTTTATCATCTGTATTTGCGCATTTCCTATAAAAAGGTAAAGAAAGGCCATATGGAAATGTTTTGACAGATGAGGAGAATGGAGGAAAATATGGGGATAAAGAACGTGATGAGGAATAGGATAAGGAAAACGATACGATGAGAAAATAAAAATATAGTTGCAAATGAGTAGAGATGAAAAATATGTGGGTAAAGGGAAAACTACAATCGGAATGGAAAGGGAACAGACAACTTCAGAATATGAAAAAGCAATTCAATATATTGATCAGTTAATTCAGCAGGGGGATCTGCAGATCGGAAGCAGCCTGACCACTCAACACGTCAAGGGCGTT
>USDI01000250.1 GCA_900553305.1 uncultured Lachnospiraceae bacterium | reverse complement strand
ACCATCCATCCTCACCTAATAATACAAATGGATCTGCTCTTTGCATAATCCAAGGTTCGTTATATTTTACTGTAGTGTCCATCTCTTAAGCCTCCTAATGGTTATTTATCGTATTTCACACCCCATACACTTTCGTTGCTTCCTACAGCCGAAAATGTCATAACTTCTGTACCTGCCTCATCCTGCATTTTGCAGAAAATACCGCTGTACTCTTTTCCATCTATGTTTAGTGTCATAAAATAGGTGTCTTCTGTTTGTTCCCAGGTTCCACTTATGCCTTCGCCTTTTACTTCTCCATTACTGTTCAAATAAAGAATGTCTGGCGTAGCCACATTCGCGTCGATGGCAGTACCCTGGTTAATGTAGTAATATCTTCCCACAACTTCTTTCTTGTCATAGCCTGTAGCGGATACCTGTTCCCCAGAGGTGGTGTATGGAAGAAGACATGGCCAACCTTCTGCATTTAACAGGTACTGCTTTACCTTTGGCGTATGCTGTTCACTTGCTTTGTCAAATCTCGTATGATATGCCACATATTTTCTGCCATCCTGATCGATGAAAGCGGAGTTGTGTCCGGTGGCCTTATATCCAACTTCAAGACTTGGCAAATGGTAGTTTCCGGATAACTTAAGACCGGTATCTGCATGAGCCATACCCTTTTTCGGAGCTCTCTGGTTCATATCCACATAGTCACCGTCTACTTTGTCTGAACGGAATACACGAATCTGGTAGCCACCATCTCTAGTAAGCTCTCCGTAGGATACGAACAAATAATAGTAATCGCTTTCTGCATCGTACAGGATATATGGTGCTTCGATGGAATTATGTCCGCCGCCAATCAGTCTCTTTCCATAGTATGGATCCACATTGTTCTTTGGATCTGCCTGTGGATGGATGACATTACCTGTTTTTTCATCAATCTCGATTAAGAAAATTCCTCCGGACCAAGAACCGTATACCATCCACATTTTTCCGTCTTTATCATAGAAAACGGTTGGATCAATACAGTTTGGATAGTCCTTAAAATTATATTCATAGCCCGCTTTTGCTGTATAATTCTTTTCTGCATAGTCTCGGTCTACGTAGTTTAAAATATCTGTTTTGTCGAGGTTTTGAGCAGTCTCACCTGAATACAGGAGATTTCCCTGCCATTCATAAGGCCCTTCGATTTTATCTGAGGTCGCATACACAATGGTGGATGCATTGAAGGTGGAGGAGGGACAGAAGTACATAAAGTACTTGTTGTTCGCCTTATTATAAATGACATCTGGAGCCCAGATATGTGTTCCTTTATCATCCGTTGGTATTTCAGATGCTCCATTTCCTGTGAAGGCAAATTCCTCTGTTCCAAGGTTGTTCATATCTGTGTACACAGGATTATTTTTGGAGTATGCATTTTGTACGCTGGTCATCATTTCCCAGTTCTGCATATCTGTAGATTTTGCAGCGGATAAATGGGAACCAAAGATATAGTAGATCCCGTCTGCTTCGATGATGGAAGGATCATGTACTGCTGCTTTACTACTGTCATTTTTTACTTTCGCGATATCGGTATAATCTACCTCATAATTCTTAGACAAACCACATCCTCCTACCAAGAGAATGCTACTAAGTACCAAAGGTAATCCGTATTTTTTTAATTTGTTCATTGTCCTCTCTCCTAAAAAAATACAGTCAAACTTTACGTTTGACTGTATGATATATGTACCTTTATGTCCTGATTATAGTTACCGAATTGACTTCCAAAGAGTGTCAAGCCACCGATATGTGTTGCATCCTCAGAGACCTGAAACTTAAATTTAATCACACTCTTGTAATCGAGATCCAGCTGCTTGATGTTTACATCTGATATCTTCAAACCATCGATAAATGTACCTCTTTTATCAATGGAAAGCACTTTCAGCAAACCATACTGATTCCAGTTATCATACCACCAATCTGGTGTGAAGATTCCGCGAACATCTCCGTAATCCCCCGCACTAGTCCAGGTTCCCAGATGCACATCTCCGAGATAGAAGCTGATGTCGGATGGCCAATCTTCATTGACTCCCGGCGCCTCCGAACTAATCTCAAAAGACATTGTGATTTTCTCAATTTTAGTCGCTTCTGGCAATAAATTAGGAATAATGTATTCTACATATCCTTTGCCAAACCACAATATACTTGCATTGATTCTGTCTGGATGAGCAAAATATCTCGGGTCATCAACAGTGCCCACAAGGGAATCTGTCGTTGCCAAACCACAGGTTGGATAAACAGAGTAATCACTATAATGACCTACTTTGACCTCTGTATCGTAAATCAGTGCTTCACTGTTACGCTCTTCTGAGTCGAAGTCTAATAGGATTTGATTATCACGCAATCTGCACAACTTTTTATTTCCATGACCATTGCGGTCAGCAATCACTACGATAATGCCTGATTCCTCAAGAATTCTAACATGACTGGTCAGCGCACCATTGGTAATCTCTAAAGCGTCTGCAATTTCATGCATGCTCATCTGTTTATTCTCAATTAATAACTTTACAATGTTTTGTCTTACTTCTGAACCGAGAGCCTTAAAAATCAGCGCTCCATCCTCAATCTTTTTTATATGAATCAATTTTTATTACCTACCTTTAGTTCTTCTTTCCTATACTATCCCTTTACGCCGGAAATTGCCATCGATTCGATAATATATCTTTGGAAGAAGAAAAACAAGAGTAAGGTTGGTATTAATGCCAATACACTGGCAGTCATAATAAGTGGATAGTTACTATTTACTGCATACTGAGAATTAAACTGTCTGATTACAACCTGCATGGTATGCCACTTATCGTTGGATACAAAGATGGTTGGCGCCAGATAATCGTTCCAAATTCCCATGAACCATAAGATGATCTGAGTCATTACGGCACCCTTCATCAATGGGAAGAAAATGGAATAATACATTTTGAAGTATCCACATCCATCAATCTTTGCTGCTTCTACAAACTCATATGGAATGCTTGATAAATTCTGTCTTAAGAAGAAGATCATAGCAACATTTCCGAACAATCCTGGAAGAATCAAAGGAAGTAATCCGTCTGTCATTCCCCATCTAGTGAACATTACGTACTGAGGAATCATGATAACTGCGAATGGAATCATCATGGTTGATAAAAGTCCCAAGAAAATCTTATCTTTTCCCTTAAATCTTAACTTGCTGAAAGAAAATGCAGCAAGGGATGATGTGAATCCAC
>USDI01000249.1 GCA_900553305.1 uncultured Lachnospiraceae bacterium | reverse complement strand
GACAAATATCCTGTATTTTTTCTTGTTTCAGTGGAAGAGAAATGGCAGAACCGTCGGAAAGTGGCTGTTAAGAATACCGAAACCGGAGAGTGAACCTATGCCGGTCGGAAAGTGTCTGCTTAGATCTCTTTTTAAAACGATTGCCTGTTTCCTGTATCCGGTTACGATTGGTTATTATTTTTATTTTAACAGGATGCCTTATGAGCGGTTGGATCGGTCAGCGCAGATGCAAAAGTAATAATATGGATGGATAAAGAGTATTCAGATTCCTGTTAGAAAAATAAAGTTATACTGTTATAATAACCATAAATAAAGGACGGATCATCTTACATGTATAAGACGAAGAAACGTGTTTTTGATATTATTCAGATTGGAAACCGCAAGGATTTCATAAGCAGTGCATTTGATATTTTTATTGTAGTGACCATTGTGCTGAATCTGTTTGTGACCCTATTCCAGACATTTGATGAGTCGGCGCCTTATGCCAATGTATTGAATGTACTGGAGCTCATTACGATTCTTATTTTTACGGTGGAATATGTATTGCGTGTCTGGACGGCAGATTTGCTGTATCCGAATAAGCCATACTGGAAAGCGGTACTGGCCTTTGTGTTTTCCCTTTATGGCCTGATCGATTTCTTTACGTTCTTTCCGTATTATCTGCCGATTGTGTTCCCGATGGGAGCGGTTGCATTCCGGATGTTCCGCGTGATCCGGATTTTCCGTCTGTTCCGGGTGAACGCACAGTATGATGCCTTTAACGTGATCATTAATGTCTTAAATGATAAGAAAAACCAGTTGATTTCTTCGATCTGTATGATCCTGATCTTCATGGTGGCGGCTTCCCTGTGTATGTACAGTCTGGAGCATGAGGCACAGCCGGAACAGTTTGCAAATGCATTTTCGGGAATCTGGTGGTCAGTTTCAACGCTGCTTACGGTGGGGTATGGTGACATCTATCCGGTGACTACGATGGGAAAGGTCATGGCGATTGTCATTTCTTTCCTGGGTGTCGGAATGGTTGCGATTCCAACCGGTATTATTTCCGCAGGTTTCGTGGAGCAGTACACGAAGCTGCGTATGATGGCGTTTCATTCCGAAGAACATGAATTAAAATTCGTTACCTCCGTGATCCCGCAGGGACATTCCTGGTGCCGTAAAAAGATAAAGGAGGTTGCCTTTCCTCCACAGATTATTCTAGTTACCATTATCCGGAATGGAGAGGCGTTGGTTCCCAATGGGGATACGGTTATGTTAGAAAATGACACACTTGTCATTGGCGCAAAGCATTATAACGGTGAGGAATATATCAATCTGAAAGAAATCATTGTGAAACAGGAAAATGAATGGGTTGGTAAGCAGATCAAGGATCTGGACATTTCCCGGCAGGAACTGATTGTCATGATCCGGCGTAAGAACAGAACAATTATTCCCAATGGACTTACCTATATTAAAGAAGGCGATGCGGTAGTGATGTACTCCAAACTGAAGGATGCAGACTAGGGGAGTGAAAAGTGAAAAAACTGTGAACTCTCGAAATCCGGGCATTTCGTCACAAATTGCACACATTTAACTGATATTCTGCTACTACGATCAATATCGTGGTAGCTTTTTTTGTGCAGAGCACTTAGTGAAAGCAAGCCAAAGGCGAAGCTTGAACTTAGTGCGAGCCAGTCCGGAACACTTAATGAATGCAAGTCGAAGACGCAGCATGAATTTAGTGAGAGGGACAAACAGAGTATTTAGTGAAAGCAATCCAAAGAAATGTTGAAGGGAGAATTTACATGGAGGAGATCAAGCAGTACCGGCATGAGAACAAATACAACATAACTTATGCGCAGTACTTATCATTACGGCAGCGGCTCCGCACGGTGATGAAGCCGGATCCGCACACCAGACAAGATGGATCCTACCGCATCCGCAGCATTTATTTTGATAACCTTGCAGATAAGGCGCTGCTGGAAAAACAGGAAGGAGTTCCTTATCGTGAAAAGTTCCGGATCCGGTATTACAACGATGACTTTTCCCACCTCACGCTGGAAAAGAAAATCAAGAATCGGTCGTTGACCAGAAAGGAGAGTGCCCCGCTTTCCAAAGAAGAATGTGAGAAGCTTCTTGCAGGGGACATTGCTTTTATGAGAGAGCACCCACAGCCGCTTGTGAGGGAGCTGTATCTGAAAATGCGGCAGCAGCTTTTGAAACCACGGGTGCTGGTATCTTATCTACGCGAGCCTTATATTTACGAAGCGGGAAACGTGCGGGTGACCTTTGACCGGGCGATACGGACCAGTATGTGGGAGCAGGATTTTCTGTTGGATGAGGTCTATGACATCAGCTGTCATGCAGGTAATGGAGCAGAGGATTCGCCGGATTCCATACTGATGGAGGTAAAGTACGATAACTTCCTGCCGGAGATTATCCGGTTCCTGTTACAGACCGATGACGTGAGACAGCGGGCCTTTTCCAAGTATGCAGCCTGCAGACGCTTTGGATAAAGCAGATCAGGATGAAGCAGATCGTGATGAAGCTTAAAAAAGAATGATACATAAATTTTGGAGGTAAGAGATGACTTTTAACGATATTTTTAAATCAAGTTTTTTAGAGAGTGTGACGGGATTTTCCCTGTCGGAGGTGCTTCTGGCAATGCTGTTTGCCGTGATTGTGGGATTGTTTATTTTCTGGGTGTACAAGAAGACATTTACCGGAATCCTGTATTCCTCCGGTTTTGCACTGACACTGATCGGACTGACACTTGTTACGACACTGGTCATTATTGCGGTAACCTCGAATGTAGTACTTTCCCTTGGTATGGTTGGTGCGCTGTCCATCGTCCGTTTCCGGACGGCCATCAAAGAGCCGATGGAGATCGTGTTCCTGTTCTGGTCCATAGCAGTGGGCATCGTTATTGGAGCAGGAATGATTCCGCTTGCAGTTTTAGGATCGGTGATTATCGGTATCATTCTTCTCATTTTTGCCAACCGGAAAAATGTGGAGAACGCATACATTCTTGTTCTCAACTGCGAGAATGAAGAAGCGGAAAACACGGCAGCAGAGCTGTTAAAAAACACTGTAAAAAAGTATCGGATCAAGTCCAAAACGGTAAATGCAGAGGGAATCGAGCTGACAACCGAGTTAAAGATTAAGGATGATAAAATGGCGTTCGTGAATCAGATGAATGAAATTGCAGGCGTGAAGAAAAGCTCCTGCCATTGGTCCTCGTCCATAATAATGTTCA
>USDI01000248.1 GCA_900553305.1 uncultured Lachnospiraceae bacterium | reverse complement strand
TATGGAAACCGGCGTGCCATACATAGTAAATGTCGGACGAAAGGGCGGCATCACGCTGCTGGCTTCTTTGCTGAAACCGGTGTTTACAGATCTGGCGTTAAGCTATATCTCTTTTGTCGGATCAGTATTGATTTTCTGCGTTGGATTAAATCTTGTATGGGGGAAGAAGGTGCGTGTTGCCAATCTTCTTCCTGCCATTCTGCTTGCGATTGCAGCCGCATATCTGCCAGTTTCGTTTTAATTATTCTTAATTATTACTTAATTTTTATCATTTATGTTTATATGTTCCGGAAAATAAGGTATAATAAACACCATCAAGCATCGTGATCGCCTGAAAGTGGCGAATTGGTTGTTAAATCCAAGCTTTTAAAGAGATCACTTCTCATAGCTCCTTAATAAGCGGGAACATGTGATGGTATTTCTGTGAAAAGATGGCGATAATCTATGTGAACGGAAAATGACAGGAAAGGTCGATAGGGATAGGAAATTGTTCGTATCATTCTTTTTTATTGCTTTTTTCGTTATTACATTATGTTTCTTTTACTTATTGCCGGGAAAGTGGCGCGTGGCTTTTCTCTGTCTGATGAGTTGTTTTTTGTGTGCGTTTCTGGATATCCGTTCGTTGTTCATTCTGGTTGCAGGGATACTATATTGTTATCTCGGAGGAATCTTTCTGGATCAGTATCATTCCCATATGACAAATGAAAAGAAGCAATTGAACAGAAAATGGCTGTTGTTCCTGCTTGTGGGATTCTGCGTTTTATGGATCACCGCTTATAAGTTTGGAACTTATTTCTGTACACGTTTCGGTATCCATGTGCCGGGATCTGTTCTGACCCGGCTTGTTATGCCGATTGGTTTTTCTTTTTATTTGTTTCAAATCATTTCCTATTTTGTCGATATTTATCGTGGAAATGCGAAAGCAGAACGGAATTTCTGGAATCTGGCGCTGTGGCTTTCTTATTTCCCGAAGCTGATCAGTGGACCGATTGAGCGGGAACATGATTTCCTGCCGCAATTGCAAAATGTCCGTAATGTGAAGTTCTGGCACACTGGGCGGATATCCGTTTCCCTGTCCTATGTTTTATGGGGATATTTTTTAAAGATTGTTATTGCAGACCGTCTTATGCCGATGGTGGATTGCATCTTTGATAATCCGGGAGGTTTTGACAGCTTTTTTCTTGTTTTAGGCGCAGTTTTGTACACGTTTCAGATTTACTGTGACTTCGCGGGATATTCCTATATTGCGGTCGGACTGTCGGAGTTGTTTGGAATTCATCTGACAATGAATTTCAAAGAGCCCTATACGGCACAGTCCATGACCGATTTCTGGCGCAGATGGCATATCAGCTTAAGCTCCTGGCTGCGGGATTATTTATACATTCCGCTTGGCGGAAACCGGAAGGGAATCGTGCGCAAGATTCTGAACAATATGGTGGTATTTCTGGTGTGTGGAATGTGGCATGGTGCGGGCTTAAACTATATTGCCTGGGGACTGATTCATGGCTTTTATACTTCAGTGGAAGCGGTGAAAAACGACTGGAATAGGAAGAGGGGAAAGGCAACTTCTGACAGGAAGGGAAAACGTGTTTCCTTCCTGCGGGCAACAGGTGTATTTCTGTTGGCAGCTTTTGCGTGGATCTTTTTCCGGGGGGGAAGCGCCGCTGCTGCACTACGGTATCTGTCCGGAATTATTCCTGTGCATCTGCGGCTTTCGGACTGGAATGAAATGTTTCTTACTGTTTGTGGAAAAAATATTGAATTCTGGCTGGCAATCCTTGGAATTGCGATTGTTAGTATGGGGGATTGGGTTTCGTCCCGGAAGGGAGTACGTTTTCCTGTGCTTCTTCAGTGGAAAAGCTCCGGAGTGCGTTATGCATTTTTCGTTGTGATGATTCTGATCCTGTTTGTATTTGGAATCTACGGACCGGGATATGACACCGGGCAGTTTATTTATATGCAGTTTTAGAAGTTGATTTTATGAGACAAATTGTATTGTGAAGATTGGAAGGCAGTGTAATTAGTTGCTGAAAGAATTGTAATGATGAAAGGTATCTGGTATTGGATATAAATGGGAAATAGAATGAGCGATTTTGTTAAAAAGCTTAGGAATAAAAAAATAGTGATCCGGGTTGTGGCGGTATTGGCACTGATTTTCGGAATCTCTGTGCTGGCAAAGGTTTTACAGATCAAATCGGATCATGGAATTAATCAGAAGCGTGCACTGTATTTTCAGACAGAAGACAGCATTGACGCTGTTTTTTTAGGAACCAGTCATATTCATTGTGATGTGAATACAGCACTTTTATGGGAAAAGTATGGGATTGCTGCATATGATTATAGTGGTGCGGAGCAGCCTTTATGGATGACTTATTATTATTTGAAGGAATTTTACAAGTACCAGAATCCGAAGGTTGTGGTGTTGGATCTGTATGCGCCCGCACGGTTTAAGGAGGATTATCAGTATACCTGGATTTCAGAAAACATTTATGGAATGAAATTTTCCCTGAATAAGCTGGCCATGCTTTGTACCAGTGTGGAACTTCAGCATTTTTTTGATTATTTTCCATCTTTTGCAGTGTACCATGGGAGATATGATGAACTGGAATCCGTGGACGTTGAACAACTTTTCTGGAATGAGAATCAGTTGCAGAGCTTTAAGGGCTACACGCCTTACTGGAAGCATATCAAAGCAGAGGAGGCGGCAAATCCTTCAGGAGTACCTGGAGGGCTTACACCGAAATCGGAGAAATATCTGCGAAAGATCATGGACTATATGCAGAAAAAGGAGGCAAAACTGATTCTTATTGTTGCACCCTATGCAGTTGCTCCGGAGGATGAAGAAACATATCAGCAGATCAGGAGTGTAGCAGATGAGTATGGTGTTGAAATTATCGACTATAATCAGAAAATGGAATTAAATGTGGAAGAGGACCTGAATGATGTTTCCCACCTCAACTATTGGGGAAGCTGTAAATTTACAGAAATTCTGGGAGACGATCTGATACAGCGGATAGAGCTTCCGGATCATCGTGGGGAGAAGGCCTACCGGTCCTGGGAGGAGCATGTGGAACGGATCAATGAAGAAGTAAACTATGTAACTATTCAGAGCCATGCAAAACCTAGCAATATATGAGTGGAAAGTTGGCATTCCAAGTCATATTTGCAAAGTTTTATATTGCGAATGCGGTTCTGAATAGTTACTTACGATTTCTTCAATTAAAATTCATAATCGAT
>USDI01000247.1 GCA_900553305.1 uncultured Lachnospiraceae bacterium | reverse complement strand
ATGATGATGGTACGATCTTTTCCGGAAGCGGAATTTGTAATGAAAAAGGGTTACTGGGCTTACCGAAGGATGCACTTGTCTTTTTCTATACTTCGGCAGGCGGCAGCTCGGATAGTCCCTGGAGTGAAGGAGGACAGTTTACCCAGAGAATTGCCTACAGTACCGATCATGGTGCAACACTTTATAAGAAAGGAGACGTGATTGTGCCGAATCTCACCGAAGGCAACCGGGATCCAAAGGTATACTGGCATGAAGAGAGTAAAGGGTATATCATGTCTCTTTACTTAAAGAATCATGTCTATGCCATTCTGCGTTCTGAGGATCTTGAGCATTGGGAGCTGACACAGAAGCTTCCCTTTATTACAGCCAGAGAATGTCCGGATCTGCGCCCGGTTCCTACAGAAGAGGGAGGGGAAAAGTGGATATGGTTTACAGCATCGGGAGAATATTTTACAGGAGATTTCGATGGCTTCCGTTTTGCAAATCTCTCGGAAGGACATATGGCATACCAGAATGAGCTGCCGTATGCCGGGCAGACCTATTCCAATCTGCCGGGGCGTGTCGTTTTGATGCACTGGATGCGCACAGAAAACCCCGGGAAATATTATACCGGGATGATGGGCATTCCGCGGGAGCTGACACTTGTAAAGGGAGAGGAAGGATACACTCTTCGCCAGTCGGTGATCCGGGAATGGAAGGAGCAACGCATTCCTGTCCGGGAAGAGAAGGAACAGAAACAGTGGGCGGAAGAGACGGTAAGGAATGCGGCACTGGAGCTGCAGGTGAACATACAGGGGGCCTCAGTCCTTTCCATAATGATCTATGGACAGAAGATCTCCTATCAGCGTAAGGAGAGGATACTCTGTGTAAATGGTGCTTCCTGTAAAGTAAAGGAGGATCTCCACGATCTTTCCATTCTTGCAGACCGGGAAATTCTGGAAGTGGCAGCAAACGACGATACCCTTCTGTATTTCTTTGAGACCGATCTGCAGGATCTGGCAGGTAAAATAAGCGTGGAGGCAGATCACAGTGTGGATAGCTGGCTGTGGAGAGTGCAGTAATCATGCAGAGGGTTGGGTCTGTTCTGCGTGCTTCTTCTGGTATTGGTTATAGATTTTCCGGATCTCCTTTTCTGACAGAACGTTGGAAAAGGAGGTCAGCACTATAGAGAGCGGAACTTGGTTGGCAAACAGTATTTTAATATTTTCAATAGTTTTTTTGGCAGCGTTTGCTGTAGCTTCTTTAACAGCCTGAGCACATTCTATTTCTACGATTTCTCTTACAATATCACTCATTTCATTTTCTCCTTTCGGCGTTTCTTTGAATAGGTGTTTCCGCGCAGAGGTATACGGAAAGCGCTAGTCATCATAGGCATCATCTTCGGTAAAGATGGTCATTAGGCGTGAAACATCGGAGCCATCTTTTACCTTCGTATTTAAAAAGACGCGTTTCCAACCATCGTTGATGATTTCTCCGGTTTCACGAATGACACTGTCCACATGGTACAAGGGGTGATTTCCTTTAAAAATATCCGATTTGGATATAAAGATGACACATACGTCGGGCACCTGTTTAAATTTTGATCCGGTATTTGTAATATTTACGGTAATACAGGAACCGTTGTACCGGACACGGCGGATATGATCATCGTCATTTTCTTTCTGGACTTCAATGTTGCAGTGTTGGTTGTCTGATGTCTTACAGAAAGAATCCAGAATCACGGAGCGTCCCTGCAGATTCTTCACGCTGTTCTGTGGGATCAGTTCCTGTACGATAAGACCGGGATCCTCCATTACGATACGCAGTACTTCCTGACAAAAATTCGGATCCTCTGCCATTTTCGAAAAAAATTCATCATTAATGGGGTTCAGGTGTTTCATCTTGTCGGCATATTTCCAACTGTTCATAGATCTCCTTTCGTATATGGCAGGGGATAGAGAATCAGTAGTTAATGCAATCTCACAAAAAAGAAATATAAAAGTTGAAAACACCCTACATACGGATTCAAACATTCAGAAGAATATAAGTATCCTGAAAATCTCCTGCTTATTAAATAAGTAAAATGGAATAGTTAAAGCATAGACTTTCTATAATGAGTTTCTGGAAGATAAAGCAGCAGATGCTGTTTTGTCATATGTGAAACAAAAGAATGTAAGAAACTGTATGCTTTAATAGAATATTAGCATAAACATAATCTAAATAGCAATAGCTTTTTGAAATTTTGCAGAGAATTTTGTAGAGATTTTTTCTTCGAGAAATTTTCATATATTCCAATCTGTGTGTTGATGCGTAGAAATGAGAATGATATACTAAATACATGTATCAAGATAAGATCAGAAGTACGTGGGGGAGATATGAATACAAAGAAGAAAATCGTAATAGCAGTTTATATCATCAGTCTGGTAATGATACTGGCGGGAGGCGGATTCCGGACAATGATTCTTTTTGACTGGTCGGTGCCATTATTGCCACAGGCGCTTGTCATGCTGGTAGGTGGTGAATACTTTGACAGGATGGATCTGCCGTTTGAATATCTGGGGAGTGCGCGGGTCAATGATGAAGAAGTTGGTTTGGCAGACTGGCGGTCTATTCAGTATGATTATGCCGACCGGCAGCAGTGGACATTTGTGGTTGACAGCAGAGAAGAGTTTGAGGAACGATTTGAGAAACATGGAATAGATGGGAAGCTTGTCAGGGATTTTGATTTTGAAAACAATATTTTATTACTTTCTTATGCGAGACCCATTCATTCAGTAGGAATCAGTGAGAGAAACAGGATGTGGAAGGATAAAATTCCTTATGTTTGTGCAGATTTTACTTATCAGGCAGAGTGTGAGACAAATGTCATGTATTATCAGGCATTGCCGAGGGTGGAGCTGAGTTTTAAGAAGGGCGAAAAGATTGAAGTATATCCCTTACATATTTATGATACTCCCTACGAGGAAAGAGAAAATCCGGAATATGGGGACGGACAGTTGCGGCGTGTAGACGGAGACCGCCTGTTTCCTAAGTGGGGATGGGCTGCAGAGAAGGTAAACACCATAAGGTAGGGAGAGAGAAAAGATGAAACGATTTTGTGCGGCGGTCATAGATGTTATTCTTGCAGAAGGAATTGGAACAATCTTATTTTGTGTGATTCTCAGTATTTGGAGGGTCTGTAGAAATTATACTATGCAATATATGGGAAGTTATTCTGGCCTGGGACTGTTAGGTGTTCAGCTTCTGGCCCTCTTTTTGACAAA
>USDI01000246.1 GCA_900553305.1 uncultured Lachnospiraceae bacterium | reverse complement strand
GTTCAGCACCAATCGCAGACAAAGGCGGTTGTGAACAGGGAAAGTATTTTCTTTATAACGGAAAAAGGAATGATGTAGCTGCCATGTTATTTTTGAAGAGTCTGCGGATTCCGTTTTCTAAAACCGAAGAAGGAAATTCCAATAACCTGTACTGGAAAGCTTTGCATAGTGTTGATAGTGGGGATTATAGTGCAATGTACCGGTTTTCGTATGATACCGTCAATATTCTGATTAATCTGATCTGCTTTTTCCTGTACAGTACGGTGCTTGGTTATTTAAATCTGTGGATTATGATTTTACTACTTGTATTATCTCTGCTTCAGTACGCGCTATGTATTTCAGAGGTTCGGTATATGGAGCGTTACCGTGACCGGTATACACAATTTTATAAGAAAAGAAGTTATCTGCATTCGGTGATGGGAAAGGAAGAAGCAGCCAAGGATATTCGTATTTTTTCGATGAAGCAATGGCTGAATTACCATAATGATGTGTTGATCTCTTTAAAAAGAGGCATTGATAAAGAAAAGATGACCAGGGAAAAAATATACTGGCAGGCCGGAAGCCTGCTTGCACTGGGGCGTGATCTGTTTGCTTATATTTATCTGATCCGACAGGCACAGGCAGGGATCATTGATGCAGGAGAATTTGTCTTGTATTTCGGTGCTATTACGGGGTTTGCAGTATTTGTAAATTCAATCATGACTTCTTTTGCAAGTCTGCAGGAAGGAAATATTTCGCTGAATCATTTGAGAAGCTATCTGGAATTGGAGGAGGAAGATGTATATTCCGGTTCTCATTCTATTCAGGAATTACAAATGCCGGTTTCCTTTACCTTCCGGAATGTGTCTTTCAGATATTCTTCAAAGGAGGAAGATGCAGAAGGGAAAGCAGAGGATCCGGGACAATGGATTTTCCGGCATCTGAATCTGACGATTCACGGCGGTGAAAAAATTGCAATTGTTGGTACTAATGGTGCCGGTAAGACCACTCTGGTAAAGCTGTTGTGTGGATTATATGAACCGCAGGAGGGGGAAATCCTGGTAAATGGAATTCCGATCAGGGAGTTCCCTAAAGAAGAACTTTATAAATTGTATGCAGCAGTATTTCAGGAGCCTTTTATTATGCCTTTTACGCTTGGAGAAAATCTGGCTTTATCTAAAGATTATGATAAGGAACAATGTATTTCTGCTCTGGAAGAGGCTGGGTTAAAGGAACTGTTTCAGAAAAGGGGATATACCCTTGATACCTATTTTGGAAAAGATATGGGAGAAGATGGAATTGAATTATCCGGTGGACAGAAGCAGAGATTCTTACTGGCAAGGGCATTATATAAGGATGCTCCGGTTCTGATACTGGATGAACCGACGGCTGCTCTTGATCCGATTGCGGAAAGTGAAATTTACGACGAATATGCGAAGCTTTCCAAAGATAAAACAGCAATCTTTATTTCTCATAGGTTAGCCAGTACCCGGTTTTCAGATCGGATTCTGCTTATTGGAAATCAGGGAATCTTAGAAGAAGGAACACATGAAGAACTGCTTCAAAAGAACGGAGTATATGCGGAAATGTTCGAGGTCCAGAAGAGCTATTATGAAAAGGAACGTTTAGGAAAGGAGGCATTTGCATGAGTCAGGACGCAGAAATTTTGAAAAAACAGAGCTTCCGCCAGAATATCCATCATGTGACACGGTTGGTAAAATTGATTCATTCTCTGGATCATAGCTTTTATGCGTGGAACTTTGTTTCTGTTATAATGAAAGCTGTTATTACTTATGGAGCGCTTCTTCTTTCTTCCTTTGTGGTTAATGGACTGAGCAATGGAACAGATTATGCTTACATCCTAAAGGTTACTATCGGAACAGCAATTTTATTAAGCGGTGCAGCATCCATAGACTATTTTATTGATAAGCATCTGGAAATGGCGATGAATGTCATGGAAACACAATATATGGCATTACAGCAGGAGAAGATTATGAATCTGGATTATGCCCTGATCGATAGTCCGAGGCTTAAGGAAATCCGGGAACGGATGCGGTTGGAGAGAAACTGGGGAGCCGGAATTTATTCGATGTTCTGGCAGGAGAAGTATTTTCTTATCCATCTGCTGAAACTCGTTGTTGCATTGATTTTGTTATTTCCACAACTGCAATATTTCAAAGGAAAGATGCAGACAGAAAGCATCGGTATCTTTTTGTTTCTATTTGCAATTATGATTGTCGGAGTATTTATTATCCGTTACTTAAGCAGGATGTATTTGTATATGTGCTTTCATCTCCCGACAAAAGAAGAAAAGAAATGGAGTGTTCAATATACCTGGGACTTTGTATGGCATGGAAAATATGATAGTAAAAATGGAAAAGATGTGCGGATCTATGATGCTTATCCCCTGATGAAGGCATATACCTATGATAAACTTCAGACCAGGGAATTTAAAAAGAATGTGTTTTATAAATTTTCCAGGATTTATGGTTCTCTTGGTATTGTTAATAATTTTGTATCGGCATCGATACTTGTTGGCTCTTATTTAATTGCTGTGATGATTGCAAAAGAGGGAAATCTTTCAGCCGGTAATGTCATTTTATTTGGAGGCTGTTTATCAAATTTCATGATAAATCTTTTTCTGGTTGAATATGATTATCTTGAAATTTTAAGGGCTGCATTGCAGCAGGCAGGAATTTTTGAATTATTTGATCTGACGGATGAAATGTACAAGGGTTCCCTTCCCATGGAAAAGCGCAGTGATGGGGAGTATCAGATTGAATTTAAAAATGTGTCCTTCCGTTATCCGGGAAGTAAGGAATATGCGTTAAAGAACTTTTCCATGAAGCTGCAGATTGGGGAAAAGCTTGCGATTGTAGGAAGGAACGGTTCCGGCAAAACAACGATGATTAAGCTATTATGCCGTCTGTATGATCCGGACGAGGGAGAAATCCTGTTAAACGGAGTAAATATCAAAAAGTTCCGTCATGAAGAATATGCAACGTTGTTTTCCGTTATTTTTCAGGATTATATTCTCGTCAGCCTGAAGCTTTCGGAAAATGTGGCAGCAAGTCATACTGTGGATGTGGATAAAGTCCGGAAATGTCTGGATGACAGTGGATTCGGAGATCGTCTGCGGACACTTTCCCAGGGAATCGATACTTATCTTTATAAAGATTATGAAGAGGAAGGAATCGACATAAGTGGCGGAGAGGCACAGAAAATAGCAATTGCAAGGGCACTTTACAAGGATGCACCGTTTGTTCTTTTAGATGAACCGACGGCTGCCCTTGATCCGATCGCGGAGTCAGAGATTTACACGAACTTTGATAAGATTGTCGGAAACAAAACGGCTGTGTATATCAGCCATC
>USDI01000245.1 GCA_900553305.1 uncultured Lachnospiraceae bacterium | reverse complement strand
TGGTTATAAAGAATTTAAGAAGTATTAAGGAATGTAAAGTTAGACACGTCTTATTTTTGCTAAAATAGGGGGAATGAGTTATGACTCAGCTTAGAGCAAAATATAGATCCAAAATAATTAGTAAGCATCCAGTTACTAAGTGTGTAGTTAAAATTGATAATTGTAGAGTAGAATTGGAAAGTAAGCAGCAAGAATTGATTATACAAATAGTTGGAAGATCTGGAGAAGAAAAAGCAAAGAAACTTCTTTCAGACTTGGAAAGCCTAATTTTTTTCTATTTAGGGTCATTTCCTTTGATGGAATTACTCTACATATTAAATTGTTTTTTGTACGGATGATGCATTGAAGTGTTTGACTTATAGAGGCTTTGAGGAGGTACAGTAATGATTGGTCAAGGAAGAGAAACACAAGAAGATAATAATCTTTTCTATACATGTGGATTAATCGATTATATTTCCAGAAAGACAAAAAATGCTCGTGCAGATGTAGTGAATCAATTGGGCAGGGATAATATTTGTAAAATTTATAACCTTGCTGATGTTTATCACTGTGACAATATAGACAGAGTAAGTGATGATTTTATAGAAGAGTCAGGCATCAAAACAGGTAAATTTGACAACGTAGCAGATTGTGGTTACTCTATTCCCTCTCATTGGGATATAGGAAAGGTGTATAGACGTCTGATTAAAATGGTTGTTAAAGATGAAAAAATAGATGTTATTGATGCATTGATAGAAGTATACAATTCATTTATCAGTCCAAAGATTGATGATTATAATAGCAGTGTTTATTATGAAAATCCAAATTATATTTTTGAATGCTATAAGGCAAAAAAGATGTTGTGATGCATAATCTGCCTTTGGTGTATGGAAACAAAATTTATGAAGTGGTGTTGCAGATGTTTTTGGACTAACCGTCCAATGAAATTATTATTGACAAGTGATATCCTCTTATCATTACCCGAGAAAGGGATAAGGATAGGAGGATATTTGTACAAAAAAGTAGATATTGTAGAAATGGAAAAATATATTTATACGATATGATGGATATAAAAAAAGAAACGAGCAACCTTTTCCAGTCATAAGACCTTACTCAGTCAGAAACCCATTTCTTAGCTTTTATAGTAGTACATAAGTGATAAAAAGTCAATGAAATTTAATATTTTCGAAGGATAATAACATGAATAAAATAACAGTTAATAAAATCAGATGTAAGAAGTGCGGTGATATCATAGAAAGTAAATCAGTTCATGATTTTAGATCCTGTAAATGTGAATCCGTAGCAGTGGATGGAGGACATAATTATCTTAGGAGAATGGGAAATTTAGAAGACTGGGAAGACTTAAGTGAGTATGAAGTAGTTGAGGATGAGGATACCATATGGATGAAGTGAAAACCTCCCGGTAGAACACACCACGTATTCTGCCGGGAACTCGTTTTTACTTATCCTAAAATATAACGAATATAATGCCCATTTTAATGATCAGATCTTAACTTTTAACCTTTAATTCCTTAAATTTACCTCTTTAATTCCTACCCATTAACTCTCTGCTTTCAAATACTTCTTCAGCGGCATCCAGATCACATATGCTAATGCACTGCCGATCAGGGCGGTAGTAAGCTGGGTGATGGAGAAGGTAACCTTTGCGGTGGCAAGAACCATAGGTAAGGCTTCCGGCTTCGGGAGCTTGGAAGCAATGTTATTGCCGAAAATGGGAAGAATAATGAGGACGATAACCACGCCCATGAAAATAGCCTTTAATACGGAGCCTGCGACTAAGCCGGCAGGGAGACGCCACTTAAAAGAAGTCTTTTCCTGGAAATACCATACGGTGATGGCGAGAACGGCATTTCCTGCCATAACAGCGGGAAACATCAGCGGAATGGCTGCCATAATGGGAGAGCCGGTGAAGAAAAATGCGGTTACCGGGGCGATGATGCTTAACAGTAATCCACTCCATAATCCGACGGACAAAACAGCCAGAATGATGGTGAGATTCACGATCGGTCCGGTGATGTACACGGACAGGTTCTTGAAGTACTGGCTGGCAATACAGATTGCAAGAAGCAGTGCGGTCCGCACTAATTGTTTGGTTGTGATTTTCATAATGAGATCCTCCTATAGATTCGCCTGCATGGCCTTTGCCGTGATCCCTTCAATTCGTCCAAGCTTGCCGGAAAGCGCACTGATCCTGTCAGGAGTGGTACTCAGGATGATAGAGATGACGTGCAGATCCTTGTCGCGGCAGGGAATGCCGATTCTGCCGATAATGTCTTCGGCATAGTCGTGTAAGATCCCGTTTACCTTCGGAACTGCGTCAAAATCCTTAATAAAAATACCAATGATGGCGGCTTTCTCTTCACGGATTTCCATAGAATGAGTTCTCCTTTTTACTTTACGTCAGGAATTCCTTCGGCTCAGAATATTGTGGGCTGCAAGGACAGAAATAATTCCTGTTTTGGAATGAATCTCTCTTTGCAGGTGATTTTGCAAAGATTATAATACAAATTCAGAAAAATAGCTAGTCATATCGGCGCATTTATGCTATAATCCTACAATGACTGTGAGTATGCACAGGACGTATTAAGGAGGTTTGTACAAGATGAGCGTACAGGTAGAGAAATTAGAAAAGAACATGGCGAAGCTTACAATTGAAGTTTCTGCAGCAGAATTTGAGAAGGCATTAGAGGATGCTTTCCTTAAGAATAAGAATAAAATCAGTGTACCTGGTTTTCGTAAGGGAAAAGTACCGCGCCAGATGGTTGAGAAGATGTATGGTCCGGAAATCTTCTATGAAGATGCTGCCAATGCATTAATTCCTGATGCATATAGCAAGGCACTTGATGAATGTGAAGAAGACATCGTTTCTTCTCCTGAAATTGACGTTACCCAGATCGAGAAGGGCAAGTCCTTCATCTTTACTGCAACAGTTGCATTAAAGCCAGAAGTAAAGCTTGGCAAGTATAAGGGTGTCAAGGTAGAAGCTACAGAAGTTACCGTTACCGATGAAGAAGTCGATGCAAAGATCGAGAAGGAAAGAGAAAACAATGCAAGAACCATCGAAGTAACCGACAGACCGGTTAAGGATGGCGATATGACCGTTCTTGATTTTGAAGGATTTGTAGATGGTGTTGCTTTTGACGGTGGTAAGGGCGAGAATTATCCGTTAACCATCGGATCCGGCGCATTTATCCCGGGATTCGAAGAGCAGCTCGTTGGTGCTGAAATCGGCAAGGAAGTAGAAGTAAACGTTACTTTCCCGGAAGATTATCGAGAAATATAAGTCGCTGGGCATCGACCCTGCCACCAAGCAGGTGGTGTATAGTAATGGCTTGAACCTCGACCGCTCTCCAAGTTCTCGA
>USDI01000244.1 GCA_900553305.1 uncultured Lachnospiraceae bacterium | reverse complement strand
CTTAAGGAGTCAATAAAGGCCGATGTGTCAGGTGCAAAGGTGATGGTATAAGCCATGCTCTTCTTACCTTCCGGAATCTGTCCACCTTCGTATACGTCAAACAGTTTGATCTCTTTAATGTATTTGTTCGCTCTGCGGATGCATTCCTCTACCTGTCCGTAGGTAATGTCCTTATTCATAACAAGCGCAAGGTCACGCTTTTCTTCGGAGAAACGGTTCAGGGACTCAAATACTCTCTTCTTGCCGTACCATGCAGACAGCTTGTCCAGATCCATTTCCATAATAAAGGCACTGGTACGCATATTCAGTTCGCTCTGAATGTCATACGCAAGCTTTCCGAAGTAACCGATTCCTTCTCCTTCACACAGCACATCTACGGTCTGATAGGGATGCAGGAACGGCTTTTCGGAGGACGTATAGGTAAAGGTTACATCCAGACTTTCTGCAATGGTATTTGCAATGCTCTTCATGGTATAGAAGCTTTCCTGTGTTCCGAAAATACCGATGCACAGGGTATCCTTTTCCTCCGGATATTCGGTTAACGGCAGGGACTTCGGAATGAACTTCTTTGCAACTTCAAACAGTCTGCCGGAGAGAATGCCGTTCTTCTCATTTCTGGCAATGGCATTTACCATGGAAGGAGCAAGTGTTGTTCTCATTAAGGACAGATCCTGATTAATCGGATTTAACAGTTTGATCGCATTGCGTTCTTCTGCATCCTCGGGGAACTTCATCAGATCCAGGTCTGCCGGGGAGAAGAAGGAATAATGCATACACTCATTGATGCCGATGGCACATAAGGTTCTCTTTAAAGCAAGTTCACCCTTCTGCTCCTTATTTAAACCGCCCATGGTCACCTGTGCGGTCGGAAGGAAGGTCGGCACGATATGATCGTATCCGTACATACGGATTACTTCCTCTGCCACATCCGGATAACGCTCTACGTCGTTCTCTCCGTTCGGAAGCATATCTTCACGGTAAGCCGGTACATGGATAGTCAGCTGGTCTCCGTCTACCGAAGGTGCAAAGTCCAGATTCTTCATAATGCGGACAATGTCTTCTTCCGGTACGGTAATACCAAGTACGCCGTTTACTTTGGAAATGCTGACCTTCATTTCGGTCGGTTCAATGGAGTTACCGGTATTGATATCTACATGTGTGGAAGAAACCTTACCACACTGTAATTCTTCGATCAGATGTAATGCTCTCTTCATACCAAGAACGGTCGAATACTCGTCCACACCCTTTTCATAACGGGCGCTGGCATCGGTACTCTTTCCAAGGCTTCTTGCGGTCTTTCTGACGCTGTCTCTTGCAAACTTTGCAGACTCAAAGATGACGCTCTCTGTCGTATCACGGATTTCGGAATTCAGGCCCCCCATGACACCTGCAAGTGCAACCGGCTTAACGCCATCACAGATCACCAGATTGTCGGTGGTCATTTCATATTCCTGCTCATCTAAGGTAATGATCTTCTCTGCATCCTTTGCTCTTCTGACACAGATCTCGTTTCCTTCCAGGTAAGAACCGTCAAATGCATGCATCGGCTGTCCGATTTCCTTTAACACATAGTTTGTGATATCGACTATATTGGAAATGGAGGACATGCCAACCAGGGCAAGACGTCTCTTCATCCACAGCGGAGACTCTCCGATCTTTACATCATATACATAGTGGGCACTGTAACGCGGGCACAGATCCTGTGCTTCTACCGTTACCTTGAATCCATCCTTCTTCACTTCGGTTTCGGTATAGTCGGTTGCCGGCATCTTAAGCGGCTTGCCAAGCATTGCAGCCACTTCTCTTGCCATACCGAGAATGCTCTGGCAGTCCGGACGGTTTGCGGTAAGTGCAATATCAAAAATCCAGTCATCCAGTCCGGTGATCTTCTTTACATCATCGCCCGGATTTACGTCTTCGGGAAGTACCAGTAATCCGTTGTATTCAGCCCCCGGATACAGATCCTCGGTAAGTCCCAGCTCGACACCGGAGCAAAGCATTCCGTTCGATTCATAGCCACGGAGCTTGCCGTTCTTAATGGTCATCACCCCTTCTACCGTCTTATGATCCTTCGCGGTTGCATAAACGGTTGCGCCGGGAAGGGCTAACGGGAACTTTCCGCCTGCACAGACATTGTCTGCACCACAGCATACCTGCATCGTGCCATGTGCACCCGCATTGACCTGACACACATGAAGATGGGTATCTGGAATCGGTTCACAGGATTCTACGAGCCCAACGACAATATTACTGACATCCTTACCCAGTTCATACTTTTCTTCTACTTCAAAACCGGCATCAAACAGCTTCTTCTCTAATTCGTCCGGTGTTACATCCACATCTACATATTCTTTTAACCAGCTTAATGGTAATATCATAATCTGTTTCCTCCTGACTATTTCTCGTTGATCTGCTCTAATACACGTAAATCGGAATTGAACAGCAGCTTGATGTTATTGATGCCGTATTTGAGCATGGCAATACGCTCCAGTCCCATACCAAAAGCAAATCCGCTGTACTGCTCGGAATCAATTCCACAGTTTTCCAGCACGCGCTTATTTACGACACCGGCACCTAAAATTTCAATCCAGCCGGTTCCCTTACAAAGGCTGCAGCCCTTACCGCCGCATTCAAAGCAGCTTACATCCACTTCTACAGACGGCTCTGTAAACGGGAAATAAGAAGGACGAAGTCTTGTGGTTACACCCTCACCGAAAATCTTCTGTACAAACACATCAAGCATACCCTTTAAGTCACCGAGGGTAATTCCCTTATCTACAACAAGCCCCTCCATCTGGGAGAACATCGGAGAATGGGTGGCATCATCATCGGAACGGAATACCTTACCGGGAGATAAAATCTTAATCGGCGGCTGCTTCTTCTCCATGACATGAATCTGTCCTGCGGAGGTCTGGGTACGAAGCAGGAATTCCGGAGAAAGATAGAAGGTATCCTGCATATCTCTTGCGGGATGATCCTGCGGAGTATTCAATGCCGTAAAGTTATAATAATCGGTTTCGATTTCGCTTCCTTCATAGATTTCAAAGCCCATTCCGGCGAAAATATCAATCAACTGGTTCCGCACAAGGGTAACCGGATGAAGATTTCCGATCTTCACAGGTTCTGCCGGGATCGTAAGGTCGATCTTTTCTCTTTCATATTTATGCTGAAGCTCTAACTTCTTCATCTTCTCTTCCATGTCGGCGAACCTGTCAAAAGCCCATGTCTTTAATTCATTCACGGACTTGCCGTAACCGGCACGCTCTTCCGGAGCAAGTTTCCCCATGTCCTTCATGAGTTCACTGATCTTACTCTTCTTGCCTTCCAGATAAACATTCTTGAAATCATACAATTCCTTGGAGTTCTTTAA
>USDI01000243.1 GCA_900553305.1 uncultured Lachnospiraceae bacterium | reverse complement strand
CCCTTTGTAATTGATGATCTGCTTTTATCCTTAGAGCGTCAGAACGGCACCTATCAGGAAAAGCCGGTCGTACAGAAGATCACCTATACTGAAAGTAATTATACGGAAAAACTGAAAACGGCACAGGCCCTTCGAAGCGAAGGCAAACGTGTTGCCCTGATTCCTGAATCTGAAAGAACCGAGGTTTAAACCATGAGTGAAGATCGTTATTTAACATTTGCGTTAGGCAAAGGAAGACTTGCCAATAAAACGCTGGATCTGTTAGAACAGATCGGAATTACCTGCGAAGAAATGAAAGACAAGAATACCCGTAAGCTGATCTTTGTAAACGAAGAATTAAAACTGAAATTCTTCTTAAGCAAGGCGCTGGATGTTCCTACTTATGTGGAATACGGGGCTGCGGACATCGGCGTGGTCGGAAAGGATACGATTCTGGAAGAAAACCGCCGTGTCTATGAAGTGTTGGATCTTGGCTTTGGCAAGTGCCGGATGTGCGTATGTGGACCGGCTTCTGCAAGGGAATTGTTACAGCATCATGAGCGGATCCGTGTTGCAAGCAAGTATCCGATTATTGCCAAGGATTATTTTTATAACAAAAAGCATCAGACCGTAGATATCATCAAGCTGAACGGCTCTGTGGAGCTTGGACCGATTGTCGGTCTTTCCGATGTGATCGTGGATATCGTGGAAACAGGATCGACCCTACGGGAAAACGGTCTTGAGGTATTAGAAGAGATCTGTCCGTTATCTGCCAGAATGATTGTGAATCAGGTCAGCATGCAGATGGAATCGGAACGGATCAAGGATCTGATTTCCAAAATGAAAGCACTGTGTGAAAACAATTAATTGCAACACCAACGGAGGATAGAATAATGCGTATTGTAGAACTGACGGATGAAACGAAAAACAATCTGCTTGAAAGCCTTTTAAAGAGAAGCCCGAACAGCTATGGACAGTATGAAAAGACGGTAAATGACATTATCGGGGATGTCCGTGCAAGAAGAGATGAGGCACTTTTTGAATATACCTCGAAGTTCGATCATTGTGAAATGAATGCGGAAAAGATCCGTGTTACAAGGGAAGAAATCGACGAGGCTTATACACAGCTTGAAGAAAACTTCATTGAGGTGATGAAGCATTCTGCTGAAAACATTCGTAAATTCCATCAGAAACAGATGCACAACAGCTGGATCGTTCCGGAGGATAACGGAACCATTTTAGGACAGAAGATTACGCCCATTTCCATTTCCGGTGTTTACGTTCCCGGCGGTAAGGCCGCTTATCCGTCCAGCGTATTAATGAATGTACTGCCTGCTAAGGTTGCAGGTGTTTCCCGTATTATTATGACGACTCCTCCCGGAAAGGACGGTAAGGTCAATCCCGGAACACTGGTTGCCGCAGATATTGCCGGTGTCGATGAAATCTACAAGGTCGGCGGTGCACAGGCGATTGCTGCAATGGCATTTGGAACCGAAAGTGTCCCGAAGGTGGATAAGATCACAGGCCCCGGTAACATTTTCGTTGCCCTTGCCAAGAAAGCATGCTTTGGCTATGTCAGCATCGATTCCATTGCAGGTCCCAGTGAGATTCTGGTGCTTGCCGATGAAAGTGCAACGCCCCGTTATGTTGCCGCAGATCTGTTATCCCAGGCAGAACATGATGAGATGGCAAGTGCGATTTTAATTACCACAAGCAGAGAGCTTGCCGACAAGGTATCCGAAGAGGTGGAAGCCTTTACGAAGCAGTTGTCCCGTGAGGAGATTATCCGGAAGTCTCTTGATCACTACGGATATATCCTTATTGCCCAAAATATGGATCAGGCCATTGATGCCGTCAATGAAATTGCATCGGAGCATCTGGAGATTCTGACGAAGAATCCTTATGAGACCATGACCAAAGTAAAAAATGCCGGAGCAATTTTCCTTGGTGAATATTCCTCCGAGCCTTTGGGCGATTATTTTGCAGGACCAAACCACATTTTACCAACGAACGGAACCGCAAGATTTTTCTCCCCGTTAAATGTGGATGATTTTCTTAAGAAAACCAGTATTATTTCTTATTCCAGAGATGCTTTGGAAAAGGTTCATAAAGAAATTGAACTGTTTGCTGAAAAAGAGGGCTTGACCGCGCACGCAAACTCGATTAAAGTTAGGTTTGAGTAAATCTTAAGAAAGGTTGTGAACCGGATGAACAGAAACGCTTCCGTAAAACGCAAAACAAAAGAAACCGATATTGCTCTTTCCATCAACTTAGATGGAGCCGGGAAGTCTGAGATTTCAACAGGAATCGGTTTCTTCGATCATATGTTAGAGGGATTTTCCCGTCATGGATTTTTCGACCTTGACGTAAAGGTTACAGGAGATCTTCATGTAGATGGACACCATACTGTTGAAGATACGGGAATTGTTCTTGGAACTGCCATCAAAGAAGCTCTTGGAGATAAGAAATCCATCAAACGCTTCGGTTCCTGCATTCTGCCGATGGACGATGCACTCTGTCTGTGTGCGGTAGATCTAGGCGGCAGACCTTATTTTAAGATGGATGCACAGATTACGGCTCCTATGGTGGGGAACTTTGATACCGAGCTGGTACGGGAATTCTTTTATGCCGTTTCCTATACGGCAGGAATGAACCTGCATATCAGGATGCTCGACGGAGCAAACGCCCATCATATCATTGAGGCCATGTTCAAGAGCTTTGCCAAGGCCCTGGATGAAGCCACGAAGAAGGACGAAAGAATTACCGATGTATTAAGTACGAAAGGAAGCTTATAGTTTCAATGGAACAGTTTAAGAAATTTATACCATGTATTTATTTAAAGGATGGCTGTGCTGTAACAGGCTTCAAAAGCCGGGAAATTGTCAGTGAGAATCCGGTAGAGCTTGCCTGCTTTTACAGCGAATGCAATGCCGATGAAATCTTAGTATTTGATCTTTCCTCTGACGATGCAAGCCATGAAGCAGCCCTTGATCTCATTAAGGAAATCTGCAGCCGCGCGAACCTCCCGGTCATTGGTGCCGGTAATGTAAAGCGTATGGAAGATATTAAGAAACTGCTTTATGCCGGATGCACGAAAGCAGCCTTAAATTATTCCAAAGAGGACAATATTGAGATTACGAAAGAGGTATCCGATAAGTTTGGCAAAGAAAAGATCGTTGCCTGCATTGCAGCCGCAGAAGAAATTCAGGCCAACGAAGCCATTCTCAGCGAATATGTAAACGAAATTATTCTGATCTCCGAAAAGACGATCAAACAGGCCATCGAGATCTCGAAGATGCCTTTTATCGTTACCCTGCCAGAGGTCTCTCTTGATAAGATTCTGGAGCTTTTGTCCGTAGAACACATTGCCGGAATTACCGGACCTGCGGTCAAC
>USDI01000242.1 GCA_900553305.1 uncultured Lachnospiraceae bacterium | reverse complement strand
CAGTTTTCCTTCACGATCATATCTTTCCTCTGATGTCGGCAGTGCTTTAACCTTGCCAAAGTCAAAATTTGACCATTGCGAATAAAACTGTATTGAATTGCAGGCAAAAGCGTCATTGTCCACATAGTCATTCATTGCCATGTCGTCAGTTCTACCATCCTCAAAGGTGTATATGTTTTTGCCCAGGATTCCATTGTTATCTTCCAGATATTCTGTTACTTTATAATAATATATCGGAGAACCATAATCTGCTGACAAAGGAATGGCAGGAATACTGACGGATGTGTTCCTGCACGCTGCGCCATGACCGGCAAACCATACATCATCATATTTCATATAAAAACTGTAATCAGAAAGAAAAGAATAGAGCTTGGAAAAATCATCTTTACTTACAGACTGTCTTACATCCTGGTATTCATACCTCTTGTATGACAGCAAGGTATTTCCGTCAGAATCATAATTGCTGATGCTTTTTACTCTAAGTCCTCCCCAAATGGAACCATCCTCCAGTTTGTTTGACTCCATCTCAAAAACAGTCTTTCCACCAGTGGGATATGTCACGGAGACAAGAGAGCCAGCTTTCATAAGTCTTCCATCAGGATTTCTGTCTGCACCTTCTCCTGTCACCGAGTATGCCTCTGGAACCCATAGATGGCTGTCAGTTCCATTATAATAGCCCCAATAATCTTCATGTCAGTTTATATCCGCATACTCTTTTGGAGCTGTATGACAATAGTTCGGGAGAGTTGCAGCTTCATCATATTCAAAAGTATAATTCTCAGGATTGGCATTCCCTGCATTGGTTATTGAAATTCCATTTAATTTCATTCGATAATTGGATGGTTTAGTGCCCAGATAATGGTCATTGTCAAGTTCCACAATCTTTATTATGCTGTCTAAATAATTGGAAACCGTTATTCTCTTCAGTCTGGACATTTTCTTAGGACTGGAATATAGAAAATGTTCTTTACGGTCTTCGACATAATCAAAGTGTATCTTATTGCCATTCCATGTAATATCAGTAAGAAGTGTAATGTTTCTTTCTGCTACACGAGAGCAAGATTTGTCGGAAGTATATTTATCATCGTAAACCAGTCTCAAGATGTCTTTGCCTGATCCGTTCGTGGTTTCATGCGGGCTATAGTATGGACCGGTCTCTATATAGCCAGAACGGCTATGTACATTGTACATGCAGCCCGATGAATATTTCAATACGATACTGTCTTTTTTGTTTGGTAAAATGATTTTTGATAAATGATAGGAGTCCAAGTGTGCATTTCCTCCGTAAGTATAATCTCCTCTGGAACCTTCTGGATAGTCGAAATGATATTCTATGCCTCTTTCGTCTGTAATAAGAAATGGGGTATATCTATATAATGAAACGCCGCTTGACATACTTCGGCTTTTCTTTGTTTCAATCTTCATCTTTGAGAAAGGAAATGTCTTGTAATTATTTGTCCTTATCTCACGTCTGAATATACCGGAATGATTGCAGAAATTATAATCATATCTATCTGCAAGTAAGTCTGTTCCATCTCCTTTGGCCGTCATTTCCCAGAAAGAGACATCGCCGTATCTCCCATCAGATACTTTGCTGTTGATATCTTTAACCCCATACAATTCCGTTTGCTCGTGATTGTCATCAGCTCCCATTATTGTCCTTGATATACAACCACCAGCGTTCAGTAACCAACCAATGCCTACAGGAGTGGAAATATCCTGAACCCTAATACCCGAATTATGATAATCAATCGATATCGGCAATTCAAAATCATCAAGTCTGATTGTATATATCGGAATTGAAACATTAGGGATTCCTGTTGAGTAATCTACAGGATAGTTGCCGAATCTTTGCATCATGGAAACCTGTGGAGACTGTGGCTCATATCTCTTTATTATGTTGTTATATTCATTGATATACTGCTGTGAAAAGCATGTCAAATCAACAAAAATGCAAATTGCTATAGTCGTAATAATCCTCTTCATTGTATAAAAACTTTTTCACTGTAGATTTTTCCGTTCACATTTATATAAAGAATATAGGTGCCGGAGCGTAATCCGTTACCATCAATCGTTGTAAAATAGCTCTGTCCTCTGGATTCGCTCCACTCCTTATGTCTATAGGTCATGCCCATATAGCTTGACAGAATAGCGGTAATACTTGCATCGGAATCAAGGCTGTAGCTGATAGTAATGATGCTGCCAGAAGTGTCAATTCTGTAATGGAAAATATCTGAATCTTGAGTCTTTTCATAGAAACTGGCATCTTCCTCATAAGTATCTCCGTATTCCTTTATATAATAAGAAGCCATAGGTTCTGTCATATTGCAAAATGCGAACGTTGTAGTGCCTAATGCTTCCATGTTGAGATAAGACGTACTTGTTCCACATTCCAATAAAGGGTACTGCGACTCAGGCACAAACCATTCATATCGTTCGTCAATAATCTGCGTAAGCCTTGCAGTGTCAAGTGCAACACTGTCGATATCCATACATACAGAGTAAGTGTCTATAGTATGAACTCTCTTCACGTTTAGGATGGTGTCATTATCGGTCAGAACGACAGACCCCACTGCATCCACCTTGACAAAGGTAGTTCCTGTTTCACGGAATGGATGGTTTCCGCAATACACACCTTCACATATGAAGGAATCCTTGATGGAGTCGTTATATTTCAAAGGAAATACCTTCAAGGGTTTACGACGCACATACTTTCTCTCTTTCAATGCTGATTCACTGCCAATCAGAACTATTGAATCAGGAACTGTGTGATAATATAGAATGCAACTGGGCATGGAAACTGCTACAATATCGGTACTATCTTTCGTAATCAGCACTTTGTCAGATCTGTTGGAAGATAGTTTTCCTGAGAGGTCCCAGACTTTCTTCAGTCCACTGTTACCTGGAGAGAAATGCCTTATCTTGCATCTTTGCAGACTGTCAGAGGAAGCGACATCCATGCCCGATAGGTTTATTTGGGCAAAGGATGATGCTGCCGCAAATTGCAATAGAATGGCAGAAACAACAATACCGTTCTTCATTTTGATTCTGATTTTATTGTTTTTTGTTGTGCGGAAAGGCTTTACTGCTTTTCATTTCCGAGCATCATGGGTATAAATCCTTTATTCCGCAAACTGACGTTTTAGTTATTTATAAGTTTCTGAGCAATATTTTGTTGCCAAATATTCTGTCATGTAAGATTTTTCGCTTGCCTTAGTGCGGAGAACAAAAAGGCATTCAAAATTATAATAGACGTGGCAAAGGTATATAAAAATCTGATAAAATCAAACTTTTTGGAGGTTTTTTTAAAAAATAATGTAGCAATTCGACGGTTTGCATTGTAAGCCGTATGTACATAAAGATAGACTTATGGGTCA
>USDI01000241.1 GCA_900553305.1 uncultured Lachnospiraceae bacterium | reverse complement strand
TATATCGCATTTTGCTTCATGCATTGTGTTCTGTTTTATGCATTGCATTTTGCTTCATGCATTGTGTTCTGTTTTATGCATTGCATGTTGCTTCGTGCATGCCAAGTCTCATTTCGGACATATACCTGACTTTTTAGGATTTTATATCCAAAATTTCTTTGTCTTCAAGATAGATAAGTGATGTTTTCCTTTATTTTTAGATATAAAAAGCCTTACTTTCCTTATTTATATCCAATTTTCATCAGATTCAATTCCTTTTTCACACACATTATCATTGATTTTGGATATTTCTTGTCATTTTCTTTTCTTTATATCCAATTTCTATCCTGCACAATTCTTTTTTCACCTGCATTGCTCTTAACTTTGGATATTTCTTGCTATTTTCTCAGAATTATGTCCAATCTTGGTAGATCTGTATAATTATATAAAAAACAACCGTAAGCAGAACATCTATAAGTAGAACATCTATAAGCAGAACATCTATAAGCAGAACATCTATAAGCAGAACAGCTATAAGCAGAACAGCTATAAGCAGAACATCTATAGCATAAAATAGTATTTTCTTGCACTGTCCCTTCCAACGCATTATAAAGCTTTTCAGATCTATGCCCCATGAGGGATTGCATATTGTCTCTTTATTCTTTATAATGACAGTATAATGATACTTTAACCATATTACTTGAATTTTATTGCATGATATTAACACAATATTGATATCCAGATGAACACACTTCTGTCCGATAAATATATAACCATTAATAAGAAGATGCATATATTCTAATGCTCACAAGGAGTCTCATGAAAAACAACCTCAAAAAAAGCATCACAAATAACACCCCACAATTACGTGAGACACGGATTCACGGCAATTCCCTGTTTCCGTTTATGCTCTATGATATCCAGTCCGACACCACCTTCACGGAACGGGTGAGCTGCCACTGGCATGAAGAAGTGGAAATTCTGGTCATTGAACGCGGAAATGGACGTCTGTATTTAGGGGAGGAAGCCTTTTCCCTGAAAACCGGAAGCATCTGCCTGATTCCTGCCAATGCCCTTCACCTTGTTACCTGTGAAATCGGAGAAGCACTGGACTTCTACGCGATCGTTTTCCACCCGGATCTGCTCTACAGCCTTGGAAACGACATTATCCAACAGAAGTTTTTAGATCCGCTTTTCCATCAAGGTGTACAGTTTTCCACTCTTTATGAAACCTCACGGGTCATCAATCCGGCATTTGCCTGGGAATTCACGCTGCGTGAGGTACTGGACGAGATCCACGAAGCCTTTCTTACAAAGCCCTACGGCTATGAACTGCTCATCAAGGCAGCTCTCCTTAAATCCTGCCATCTGATGATTTCACATGCGATCGTAAATCAGGAAGAAGCTTATGTGGATTCCGATTACCGTACCGGGCTCACTAAATCCATTATGAAATACCTGCAGGCAAATTATAATGATACTGTTACCTTGGATGAATTGGAAAAAATCTTTAACATCAGCAAAGGGTATCTTTGCCGTTCCTTTAAATCGGTAACGCACATGACACCCTTTGAATACCTGAATTATTTCCGCATCAGCAAAAGTACGGAGCTGCTTTTGGAAACAGACCGCGAGATCAGCCAGATCGCACTGCAGACCGGCTTCAATAATATCAGCTACTTCAACCGGACCTTCCAGCGGTTTATGCATATGACGCCCCGGGAGTTCCGACGCAGCGTCGTCCGGCGGCCCTCAGAATCCCTGTAGCCCCTGGATTACAGGTTGTCCTTGGATTACAGGCTAGGTGAACTGTTATAAATAATTGACACTTCTCGCAAATAGTGATAAATTACTATTATTGTGACCCATGAGGGAGTAGCAAGCGTATATCGTAGCAAGTCAACATACTGACCATCCGGTCTGGCTTGTTTTAAATTGCGAGACTCATGTATAGGAAGTAACTATACATGCAGTCCATATATCGAATTGATTGGAACCCAGATATAGTTACTGCTGTATCTGGGTCTTTTTATTAAGAGTAAACCTATCGGAGGAACAAACAATGGAATGGAACGTATTATTTTTCTTGAACAGTGCCCTGCTAGGGGTTGGACTGGCTATGGATGCCTTTTCGGTATCGCTTGCAAACGGTCTGAATGAGCCTCACATGAAAAAAAACAAATCCTGTGGGATTGCCGGTGTCTTCGCTTTCTTTCAGGCATTGATGCCTATGACCGGATGGATCTGCGTTCACACAATCGTAGAGTATTTCCATGCATTCGAAAAATTTATCCCGTGGATTGCCCTGATTCTTCTTGCCTTTATCGGTGGAAAGATGGTGGTTGAGGGAATCCGCAGCAGGGGAGAAGATGTGGAGAAAACAAGGCTCGGCTTCGGAACACTGATGGTACAGGGAATTGCCACTTCCATCGATGCCTTATCGGTTGGATTTACCATTGCAGAATATGGTTTCGCCATGGCACTGACCGCATCCCTCATCATTGCAGCGATCACCTTCTTTATCTGCATTACCGGACTGGTCATTGGTAAGAAATTCGGAACGAAGTTCTCCAATAAGGCCTCTATCCTCGGCGGTGTCATCCTCATCGCCATCGGACTTGAAATCTTTATCACCGGAGTATTCTAAAGCAGAAGTGAATCAGGAAAAGAATTGTGAAGAAATTGCAGACGCCCTGCGGTTATCCGCAGGGCGCTTATCATTTTAGGTGTCTGAATAATGATATCGACAGGCAAGGATATACACACTATTTTCATCTGTCCTGTAAATCAACCGGTCTTTGTCATTGATACGACGGCTCCAAAATCCTGTCAGATTTCCGGTTAATGGCTCCGGCTTTCCTATTCCTTCGTTGCCGTTTCTTGCTATATCTTCAATCAGCTGATTGATTTTCTTTAATGTTTTCCGGTCTTCGGTCTGCCAGTAAACATAGTCTGCCCAGCCATTTTTCGTAAAGACTTTATTCATCCGCCAATACCTCAGTAAGGGAATGCTTCGAAATCTGTCCCTTCTCCAGCTGTTCCTTGGACTCCATCAGCCAGTCATAGTTCGCCTTATTCCCCATAACGTGCACATTTTCCATCAGATTATTGTATGCCTCTTCCGACAGCATAACGACATTCTTGTTATCCTTCCGGGTCACAATCATTGTTTCATAATCATCCGTAACCTTATCCATATAAGCTTTCATATTATCACGTAGATTCGTATAATTCACGGCCAGCATCACAATCACCTCTCTCAAACGTACAGTTTTCTGTACTTTTAGTATAACGTACATAATCCTGTACGTCAAGTATCTACCATTTATTATATGCAATTCTGTAACAGTTCAGCCATGCAGAAATGATTGTGCAAGATGACTGAGGGAGCTTGCTCTGGATGCTGATTCCTTAGA
>USDI01000240.1 GCA_900553305.1 uncultured Lachnospiraceae bacterium | reverse complement strand
TTCTTCATGTATTTAACCTCCAATCGTCCTATATTATAGCAGACTATTCTTCTATCGTCATTAAAATTTTGTTTCAAATGTTTTGTTATAAGGGGGTTCCAAAATCATTTTTTACTAATTGGCATATTAATATTCTAAAGGGATTGTGCCGGAAATCTGATCATATCGGATCTCCTTAACTTTTCCTGCTTCGTCCGCAATATAGTCGGCCATATAGACAGCATCTTCCCTGACACATTTTTGCAAAATGTGATCCGCATCTGAAGGATTTCCGTCAAGGTATAACTTCACTCCGGCCTTCTCATATTGAAGCAGGCGTGTCTTTACAGATGATAAATAAGCTTCATTCTCTGATAACATACCATTCTCCCATCTGTCCGGAATTTATAGAAAGACCAAAAAGCACCGTGATATGCATAAATAAATTCCAAACTGATTATACTTTTTAAATCTGACGATAACTGAGTAGGTAAGATGCATCGGATAAGTATCATTTTATTTCTTTCTTTGAATACTTATACGAGTTTGAATTATAATTGGTGTATTTACTGTGACGAATATTCGCGACTAGGCACACAAGCCTAAGAGACCACCTGTATCAGCTCTCATACAGAATGTAATGTGCCGGATGCGGGGCATATGTTGCTAGATCATCATTTCAATATTATTATTTAATCATAAACAATTGTCATGCCTCCTTCTGATACGGATTTATCCGGAAGCACCTTACGCATCCTATTATGGTTGTTTTTACCAAATTTGTCAATAGTCAATTTTATTTTTTTATTAAATATTACCAGAATATAATTAAAAGTCAGATACAAATATTAAATTTTTCATAAACCGTTTTTCTAAATATTGACTTAGATTTAGGTAGAGTATAAGATGATATAAAGGTCAGAAGGCAGAACTCTTACCTGCTTGCAGGAAAAGAGTTCTGGCTTAGTGACCCAACACACATGAGCATGCAGTGATTTCATTTATGAAATCTACGGAATGCGAATGGGTGTAGAATTGCGAAAGTTGCAAAGCAACGGAGCAATTCGTATATCATCAATGTAGCCAGGTAACTACATGAGCAAAGAGCACTGCGCAGCAGCGATCTTGCGAATGGAGTTCTGAATAGTTACATCCTAACAATACCAGCAATTCGTATATCATCAGTAATTAATATAACTAAATATAAAATGGAGGCAACTCATGAAAATAGAAAAAGTGAATGATCACCAGATCCGTTGCACTCTTACCAAAGAGGATCTGGCAGACAGAGAGATTAAATTGAGTGAGCTTGCTTACGGTACGGATAAAGCCAAGGATTTATTCCGTGACATGATGCAGCAGGCTTCTTTTGAATTTGGATTTGAAGCAGAGGATATTCCTCTGATGATTGAAGCAATTCCTTTAAATGCAGATTGTATTGTACTGATTATTACAAAGGTAGAAGATCCGGACGAACTGGATACCCGTTTTTCGAAATTTGCCCCTTCCGTTCGTGAAGATGGAGGCGATCTTGATGAAATGATGGATTCAGTCGTCAACGGAGCCGGTGCCGATGATGTTCTTGATTTATTCAAAAAGATTACAAGCGCGAGGGAAGCAGCGGCCTCCGTCTCAGGCAATTCCGGTGAATCCGGCACGGAGAGTTCTTCCAAGAAGTCCTCTCTCAACAAAACCCTGAAGAAGAAGCTGGCAGACATCAATCCCGCCATGGATCTTGTCCGCATCTACGGTTTTGACAGTCTGCATGATTTAACTGCACTGTCCCACATTCTTGTGAATGCTTATCAGGGTTCCAATTCCCTGTATAAAGATCCGGATGGCGGCTATATTCTTTCCGTCGCCAAAAGTGATCACTCTCCTGCAGAGTTTAACAAAGTCTGCAACATTCTTTCCGAATATGCAGTCGGACTGCGTACTGTTCCTGGCTCCGAAGCTTATCTGGAAGAACACTTTGAAATCATCCTGCGCGATCAGGCTTTACAGTCCCTTGCCCGGATCTGATATCTGCCAATGCAGGGATCAGTTACAGGTTCACACCCGATCCAGTCTATACTGAATAAAAAGGACACAAAAAGGACCTCAATCTTTGGATTGCGGTCCTCTTCTTATTTGATGCTAAATCTGCTTTGCTTTTCTATTTCCCAGATACTTAACAACCAGCAAGGTTACAACCAGCAGAACCATACCGATGGGAAGCACGATCCATGCAGTTCTGACAAAACCTGCAATAATATAGGTTACGAAAGATACCGCTGCGACCAGAATAGCATATGGAAGCTGTGTCGAAACATGATTTACATGATCACACTGTGCACCGGCACTTGCCATGATGGTTGTGTCGGAAATCGGTGAACAATGGTCACCGCAAACTGCACCTGCCATACATGCAGAAATGGAGATAATCATTAATTTCGGATCGGAGTTTGCAAATACGGCAACTACAATCGGAATAAGAATACCGAAGGTTCCCCAGGATGTACCGGTTGCGAAAGCAAGGAAGCATCCAATCAGGAAGATAATTGCCGGGAGCAGACTCATAAAGCTTCCTGCTACGGACTGTACTGCATTTGCCACAAATTCCGCAGCTCCAAGACTGTCAGTCATAGCCTTCAGTGTCCATGCAAAGGTCAGTATCAGAATTGCCGGAACCATTGCCTTAAAGCCTTCCGGAAGACATGCCATACAATCCTTGAAGGACATTACCCGGCGGATCATATAAATAATCACAATGATAATCAATGCACAGATACTTCCCATACCAAGTCCGACAGAAGCATCGGAATTGGAGAATGCTTCTACAAGGTTCGCACCTTCAAAAAATCCACCGGTATAAATCATACCGATAACACAACAGATAATCAGGGTAATAATCGGAATTACCAGATCAATTACTTTTCCCTTTTCATTAACCGGAGCAACCGTCTGATCTGCCTGACGTCCGGAAGTAAAAAGATCTCCCTTTAATGCATTCTCTTCATGTTTTTTCATCGGGCCGAAATCAATATGTAAAAGTACAATGAGTAACATCATTAAAATGGTAAGTAATGCATAATAGTTATACGGAATGGCACGAAGGAAAATTGAAAATCCGTCTTCTCCTTCTACAAAGCCTGCAACTGCTGCTGCCCAGGATGAAATCGGAGCAATGATACATACAGGTGCTGCAGTTGCATCAATCAGGTAAGCCAGCTTTGCACGGGACACCTTGTGTTCATCCGTAACCGGCTTCATAACACTACCCACAGTAAGGCAGTTAAAATAGTCATCAATAAAAATCAGAATACCGAGCGCAATCGTCATAATCTGTGCACCGGCTCTTGATTTAATCTTCTTCTTCGCGTAATGTCCAAATGCGGGCTGATTATAGGAATTCATGGCCGTAAGAAAAAGAAGACG
>USDI01000239.1 GCA_900553305.1 uncultured Lachnospiraceae bacterium | reverse complement strand
GGTTTTGCATACATCACCGAACTATTTGCTGGGGATGGAGGAATATGAAGAGGACTTATTGGAGATAATTACAGTATATTAGAACCTGAAAGGTTCTAAAACAAAGCAAATCGCATTGGAACAGATGAAACTACTGGCGACTATGAGCTCGGAACTTTGATAAAAAAATGCAGATATCCGCAAAAATTTCATGAACATCATTGACTTATAAGAGGAGAGAATGCTATATTATACATGAAATAATTGCGGATAACCGCGAACAAATCATGTGAGGTGTTTGGATGTATCCGAGGGAACAGTATTTGAAAGAGATCATCTCAAAGAAAGATAACGGACGTATTAAGATCATTACGGGACTGCGTAGAAGCGGCAAATCGGTACTATTGTTTCAGCTGTATCGGGAATGGCTTCTGGGAGAAGGGGTGAAGGAAGACCAGATCATCGCTTTGGCTTTGGACATATTGGAAAATGCCAGATATCGTAATCCTTTGGAATTGGATAAGTATGTTCGTGATCATATGGTCGATCCTAAGAAGAGGTATTACATTTTCATTGATGAGATCCAGTTTGTATCCGAGATTCAAAATCCTTACGTGGATAATGAGGATGCCAAGATAACGTTTATCGATGTTATTCTCGGATTCATGCATATGGATAATGCCGATGTGTATGTAACCGGCAGTAATTCCAAAATGTTGTCTTCGGATATACTGACTCAGTTTAGAGATCGGGGTGATGAGATCCGGGTATATCCGTTGTCATTTGCGGAGTTTTATAACGAATATGAAGGGGATAAGAGAGGAGCCTGGCAGGATTATTACACTTATGGCGGAATGCCGCTTGCAACTTCACTTGAATCACACGAGGAGAAAAGCAGGTATTTAAAGGATCTCTTCGACCGGACTTATATAAAAGACGTACTTGAAAGACATGAAATCAAGAATGATACAGAGGTGTTGGATATATTGCTTGATGTCCTTGCATCGGGGATCGGATCACTTACCAATCCAAGCAAGCTGACCAATACGTTTAAAAGTGAACGGCAGATTGGCATAGGCTCTGAAACGATCGAAAAATATATCGGATATTTTGAGGAGTCATTCCTTATAGAGAAGGCTGTACGTTATGATGTAAAAGGCAGAAAGTATATCGGAACTCCCGCTAAATACTATTACACCGATCTGGGGCTTCGCAATGCAAGGCTCGGGTTTAGGCAACTGGAAGAGACTCACATCATGGAAAATGTATTGTACAATGATCTCATCCGGAGAGGAATGAATGTTGATGTGGGTGTGGTGGAATACAATACGAAAGATGCTGACGGTAAGAAGATCCGAAAGCAGTTGGAGGTGGATTTCGTCGTAAACCAAGGCGGCAAGCGGTTTTATATCCAATCTGCCTTATCTATAGCCGACCCGGACAAAAAGGAGCAGGAGATTGAATCATTGAAAAGGATACCTGATTCCTTCAGCAAGATGGTTGTAGTTCGGGATTATCTTAAACCGTGGCAGGATGAAAACGGGATCACATATGTAGGAATAGAACAATTTCTTCTGAATGAAGAACTTTTGAAATGATATTTTTAGGATGCCGTTAAAGACACTTACTTTGATGTAGGTGTCTTTTTTTGATGTTTGTTTCAAAAGTACAATGCCGTTGTACTTTTGGGGCGAAAAGTACAAGGTCTGGGGAACGACTTTTTACATGGAGTTCCGTAGAATTGCATGTGTAAGCAAGAGGTGACGCAAGCCGGCAAGCCTGAAATGAAAGAAGGAAATCCTATAAGGTTATATAGTTTGGATGAAATCACGGAGATATTCTGTAAATTAGGACTTCGTATTTGTAACAGCTTTGCTGATTTCAGTGGAAAGCCGAGTTCTGATAATGATATTCAATTGATGGTTTATTCCATACGGGAATAAATCTATCAAATCTTTATTTTTTTCTGTTAGGTTATATTTCAGTAAGAAATGAAATATAGAAGGAAGGATAGTAAAGATGGAAATGATGTTACAGACACAAAATCTATGTAAATATTTTAGAAAACAGAAAGCGGTAAATAATGTTTCACTTAATATCGAAAAGGGACAGATTTATGGACTGCTTGGACCGAATGGCGCTGGTAAATCTACCACATTGAAAATGCTGACCGGTATGATGAAACCAACTGCAGGAAAGATTTACTTTGATGGAAAACTTTTGGATAGGAAAGATTTATCAAAAATAGGAGCGTTAATTGAAAATCCGCCTATTTATGAAAATCTTTCCGCCAGAGAGAATTTGAAGGTAAGACAATTATTGCTTGGTACAGATGAAAACAGAATTGATGAGGTCTTGCAGATTGTATCACTTACAAACACCGGAAAGAAGAAAGCAGGACAGTTTTCTTTGGGGATGAAGCAAAGACTAGGCATTGCAATGGCATTGCTTGGAGAACCGGAACTTTTGATATTGGATGAACCTACGAATGGATTAGATCCAATAGGCATCGAGGAATTACGAGAACTGATTCGGTCTTTTCCGGAACAGGGAATCACTGTAATTCTCTCCAGTCATATTCTCTCAGAGGTACAGTTACTTGCAGATAAAGTCGGGATTATTTCAGGTGGAATCTTAGGATACGAAGGAGCATTAAAGCAGGGAGATAATCTTGAAGATTTGTTTATGAATGTGGTAAGAAAAAACCAGAAAGCAGGTGAAATCCATGGTTAATATTATAAAAGCAGAACATCAAAAAGCCAAAAGAACCATGCGAAAAAAGTTTATCTGGGGATTTCCTCTTCTTACATTTGTCATGGCATTTATATTTACTCTTGGGATGACAAATGCTTATGCAGAAAGTGTTTGGAACTGGTGGTATACACTTTTGCTGCCGGGGATGATTGCTCTATTTTGTTATATTTCTGTGGCGCAGGAGAAAAAGATAAAATACTATCATTTAATGACTATTCCCACAGACAGAAGAAAATTGTTGCTGGGGAAAATTATTTATATTGGGTACATGATTTTGTTTTCTAATGTGATTGTGTTTGCAGGAGCAACGCTTGGAGGCTTTCTTCTAACGACACATGTTCCAGTTGGAGGAGCGTTGATTGCAGTATTGTTTCTGACGGTTTCTGAGTTATGGGAGATTCCGGTAGCTTTATTTTTAAGTGAACGATTTGGAATGATTGTAAACCTGTTCGTCTGCCTATTTATTACCGTCAGCGGTGTGGTAATATCACAAACCAGAATCTGGTATGTACTTGTTTCTGCAATCCCTATGCGAATGATGTGCCCGTTGCTTCATGTTTTACCAAATGGACTTGCCGCAGAAGCAGGGAATCCTCTTTTGGATACGGGAGTCATTGTTCCGGGAATGTGTCTCTCAATCATCTGGTTTGTTTTGATGTTGATGATACCTCCCTGTCCCT
>USDI01000238.1 GCA_900553305.1 uncultured Lachnospiraceae bacterium | reverse complement strand
CTGAGCGATTGAAGATGGGAATGTGGTAACTATTCTGAATAGTTACTCTATTTTATTTGTTTTGCAGCCAATTCCCTCTGCTCTATGATCTGTCCCCTTCCTCATCAAACAGTGGTCTGTTCCACGTCATTTCGTTCCACCTGGCATTGGTTGCTTCCATTTCTTTCTTCTGCATGATCCGATTCCGGTCACTTAAGATCGACAGCATCTCATCCACAATCTCCGCTTCCGGCAGACTGGTATAATGCGACAGGTAGCCGATCATCCTTCCCGCAGTAAAATCCGTATTCAAATTCTGGGAAATCAGATCGCTGAACTCCTCGGAATATCCCTTTTTCATCAACATCTGATATAAAATTCTGCTGCTTTCAGATTTTTCTTTCATGCCGGCCCCTCTTTTCCTGTTTCTTCCTCCGTTACAATCCGCATTCCCATCTGAAAGGCAACCGGATAAAGGAAGTTCTTTTCAAGTCCGGAGTCGAAGATCACCGTAAATTTCCCTGTAATCCCATCTGCATGATAAACTGCATCGCTGATGACTCCCATTCCGTATTTCATCTGTTCAACCCTCTCTCCAATGACAAGCTGAATCTCCGTACTCCGCAAGGTCTGATCCGGCTGCAATGCTGCAAACGTCTTTCCTTCCACCTGCTTCTCATTCTGCAGCTTCATGCGATCAGGAAACTTCAAGCTATCCGGCTTCACACTTGCAGACTTTACTCTATCCGGCTCCATGCTATTAAGATTCTTCACACTATATAGTTCCGCACCCTTAGGCTTGAGCTTCATCTTCCCCTGATCCGGCTTCACACCTTCCACCCGTTCCACCTTCACAGGCATCATCTCCCGGATAAAGGATGACGTTTCCTCCGACAGCCTGAATATATGAAGCACACTCTTCGCTCTCGTCATGCCTACGTAAAACAGCCGCCTCTCTTCCTCAAATTCTTTCTTTTCCTGCGGTGTTGCTTTCTTCGAATAAACCACCTTGTCCGGAAAGACGCCATCGCAGACGTCCATGAGATAAACCTCCTCGTACTCAAGGCCCTTGGAGGAATGAATCGTAGACAGGATAAAATTGCTGTCATAATCCGGACGCTTTTCCTGCAGCATATTCTGCAGGTATTCCAGCCTCCCTAAGAAACTGCCAATCGACACCTCTTCATAGGACAGCATCTTTAGGATAAAAAGCTTGTTGTCATCAATATTGTTGCGTTCCAGATATTCCCCGTATCCCAACGGGGTCTCAATCCGGAAAAGCACCTTGGAGGGGGCCTCTTTCAGCATATTGCGCAAGTGTGTCGCAAAAGCCCGGCACTTTCCAAGCACCATGCCATTCAGACCTTCCGCATATTCTGCCGCTTCCAGTACCGGAATATGCCGTTCCTCACTGATCCGGCATAACTGCTGTGCCTGATTTTTCTTCAGATAGGTCTGGCATTTAAAATAAATCCGCAGGAAAAGCTCCGTATCATATGGATTTAGGGCAAACCGCATAATATTCGTGACATCCGTTACCACACGATGGGTAAAAAAAGCCATATCCGTGCTTTTGATCCGGTACGGAATCTGCTGCCGTTCGAGCTGGTCAATAAGAGGAAGCGCACTTTCATTGTCCCGGTACAAAACCGCCGTCTCCACTTCATGATTCTGTGCCACCTTCAAAAGATAACTGTACTGGGCCGCCCGGTTTCTTAAGGAAATATAATGAATCTCTGCCTCTTCTGCTTTCGTTGGAACCATATGCTTGCGATGCCTTAGCTTGTTATGCTGGATAAAGTGATCAGCCACAGCCACAATCCTTGCATTGGAGCGGTAGTTCTGATCCATCACAAGCTCCTTTGCCCCGGGATGCTCCTTTGTGAAATTAAGAAGTGCCTCCGGATAAGCTGCACGGAACCCGTAAATGCTCTGATCCTCGTCTCCCACCATAAAGAGATTTCCCTGCTCTCCTGCTAAAAGCCCGATAATAATATGCTGGATTTTGGACGTATCCTGCGCCTCGTCCACGCAGATATACCTGTACTTTTCCTGATAAAATTTAAGAAGCTCCGGACTCCCCTTCAGCATCCGGTACGCATAAATCATCTGGTCATCATAGTCCATGAAGCTGTTCTGCTTTAGATACCTGTTGTATGCACTGTAAATTTCCCAAAGAGGAATACCCTCTTCTTTCCCCAGTTCACGGATCTCCTCTTCGGAAAGCAGCATATTCTTACAATAGGTAATCAACGTGCGTGCATTCTTCACATCACTTTCGGTCGGATATTCCGACAGATTCTGTACCAGAATCTCTGTCAGCATTCTCGCAATCACTTTTTCATCGGTCAGCAGTTCAAAAGCACTCTTTCCAATCATCTGCCCGTATCTGGCAATCACCTTGGCACAAATCCCGTTGATCGTCCGGAATTCCAGTGCATTGCTGTATTCCTCACCAAAAATCTCCCGGAACCGGCGTGCCATATCGTTCGTTGCCGCAACCGTATAGGTCAGGGTCAAAATGTTTTCCGGCCGTATTCCCTCACAATAGAGCATATACCCAAGCCTTGTGACTAAAACGGTGGTCTTGCCGCTTCCCGGAACGGCCAACAGCAGAACCGGTCCGTTGACCGTCTGCACCGCGGCAAGCTGCTTTTCATTCAGATGTCCCGTATATTTTTGTAAAAAACTATCTCTATCCATCATTTATAGCTTCTGCTTTCTCCTGTTGCATAGTCAATCTCAATTCCTGGTTGGACATTGTAGCAGTAAACGCCAAGGCAGATCCTCTCTCTAATTTACCATTTTTAAAAGGCGAAGTCCATACGAACTCCGCCTTCATTTCTAACATTATATTCCTGATATATTATTAATTTAGCCCTTAACGCCCCCAAGCGTTATACCCTTGACAAAATACTTCTGCACAAAAGGATACACAATAATAATAGGTAAGATACCCACCGTTGCCATCGCCATTCTTACAGATGCTAATGGAATAGAGCTCAAACCCACATTTGCATTCTGTACATTAGAACTGGATTGTGATAGGAACTGAATATTCTGCATCATCCGGTTTAGCAGATTCTGCACCGAGTACAATTCTGTCCGCTTTGTCACATAAATATAACCATTCATCCAGTCATTCCAATAGGCAATTCCTGCAAACAATGCAATAGTTGCCAAAATCGGCTTGGAAAGGGGAATTACAATCTTCCAAAAAGTTTTCACTTCATTCGCACCATCTATATAGGCTGCATCCAGAATTTCATCCGGTATGCTGGAACAAAAGTAGGATTTCATCAACATGACATTAAATCCATTCATCAAAAGTCCCGGAATCAACAACGCCCAAAAAGTATTATTTAAATGAAAAATCTTTGTATATACAATATAGGTCGGTACCAGACCTCCATTAAACAACATGGAGAAAACTACTAAAAAGGTAAGAATTCCTTTTCCCGGAAGATCTTTCTTGGATAATGCATAAGCAAGCAATGTTGTTATCGCCAAGGC
>USDI01000237.1 GCA_900553305.1 uncultured Lachnospiraceae bacterium | reverse complement strand
AGAGATATGGGTTCAGATCGTGGCCGTACCATTGATGGCAAGAAATATTCTCCTCAGCAGATTTCCGCAATGATTCTTCAGAAACTGAAAGCAGATGCAGAAAGCTACTTAGGCGAGAAGGTTACCGAAGCAGTTATTACCGTTCCCGCATACTTCAATGACGCACAGCGTCAGGCAACCAAGGATGCCGGTAAGATTGCAGGTCTTGATGTAAAGCGTATCATCAACGAGCCTACCGCAGCAGCACTTGCTTATGGTCTTGATAATGAAAAAGAGCAGAAGATCATGGTATACGATTTAGGTGGTGGTACATTCGACGTTTCCATTATTGAAATCGGTGATGGCGTTATCGAAGTATTGGCTACAAACGGTGATACACACCTTGGTGGTGATGACTTTGATAACAAGCTGACACAGTATATGATTGATGAATTTAAGAAAGCAGAAGGTGTTGACTTATCTAACGATAAGATGGCACTTCAGAGATTAAAGGAAGCAGCAGAAAAGGCTAAGAAGGAACTTTCTTCCGCAACCACAACCAATATCAACCTTCCGTTCATCACTGCTACCGCAGAGGGACCGAAGCACTTTGATATGACTCTTACCAGAGCAAAATTCGATGAATTGACAAGCGACCTCGTAGAGAGAACAGCAATCCCTGTTCAGAATGCGATGAGAGATGCCGGTCTGACAAACGCAGACTTAGGCCAGGTATTACTGGTTGGTGGTTCTACACGTATTCCTGCTGTACAGGATAAGGTAAAGCAGTTAACAGGTAAGGAACCCAGCAAGAGCCTGAACCCGGATGAATGTGTAGCACTTGGTGCTTCTATCCAGGGTGGTAAATTAGCCGGTGATGCAGGCGCAGGTGAAATCCTTCTTCTGGATGTTACTCCTCTTTCCCTGTCCATCGAGACCATGGGTGGTATTGCAACCAGACTGATTGAGAGAAATACAACCATTCCTACCAAGAAGAGCCAGATCTTCTCAACAGCAGCAGATAACCAGACAGCAGTTGATATCAACGTTGTACAGGGTGAAAGACAGTTCGCAAGAGATAACAAGTCCCTTGGACAGTTCCGTTTGGATGGTATTCCTCCGGCAATGAGAGGTGTTCCGCAGATCGAAGTTACTTTCGATATCGATGCAAACGGTATCGTTAATGTATCTGCTAAGGATCTTGGAACCGGTAAGGAACAGCACATCACCATTACGGCAGGTTCTAATATGTCCGATGATGAAATCGATAAGGCCGTAAAGGAAGCAGCTGAATATGAAGCACAGGATAAGAAGAGAAAGGAAGCCATCGACACCAGAAACGATGCAGACTCCTTCGTATTCCAGACCGAAAAGGCTTTAAATGAAGTCGGTGATAAGATTGATGCTTCCCAGAAATCTGAGGTAGAAGCTGATATCGCAGCCGTTAAGGCAGTTCTTGACAGAACCAAAGATCAGGAAATGTCCGACAGTGACATCGATGAATTAAAGGCTGCCAAGGAGAAGCTGACCAACAGTGCACAGGCTCTGTTCACCAAGATGTATGAGAACATGCAGCAGGCACAGGGTGCAGCAGGTCCTGACATGAGTGGCATGGGCGGTCAGGCAGGTCCTGATATGGGTGCCCAGAGTGGTCCTGCAGATGATGTGGTTGACGGCGACTACCGTGAGGTTTAAACTAAAGACAGTGTGACTTCAATGAAGCCACAAGCATAAAGAAATACAAAAAGATGTTACTTGCATGGACTGCGGAAGCAGTTCGTGCAGTAGCATCTTAATCTGGTTTAATGGAAAGGCAATAAAATCATGGCAGAGCAGAAGAGAGATTATTATGAAGTGCTCGGAATCAGCAAAACGGCTGATGATGCGGAAATCAAAAAGGCATATCGTGTACTGGCAAAGAAATATCATCCGGATATGAATCCCGGTGATGCAGAGGCGGAAAAGAAATTTAAGGAAGCTTCCGAAGCGTATGCCGTATTAAGTGATCCGGAGAAGAGACGTCAGTATGACCAGTTTGGTCATGCAGCATTTGAAGGCGGCGGAGCTGGTGGCTTTGGTGGCTTTGATTTTAACAGTGCAGATTTTGGAGATATTTTCGGAGATATTTTCGGAGACTTCTTTGGAGGTGGAAGACGCCGCGGAGCGAATAATGGACCGATGAAGGGTGCCAATATCCGTACCAGCGTCAGAATTACATTTGAAGAAGCCGTTTTTGGTGTGAGCAAAGAGATTGAACTTACGTTAAAGGATGAATGTGCAACCTGTCACGGCACCGGTGCAAAGCCCGGAACGAGTCCGGAAACCTGTACGAAGTGCGGTGGTAAAGGTCAGGTCGTATTTACACAACAGTCCTTCTTCGGAACCGTCCGTAATGTACAGAGCTGTCCGGAATGTAACGGAACAGGTAAAGTGATCAAAGAAAAGTGTCCGGACTGTCACGGTACCGGTTATATTGCGAACCGCAAGAAGATTCAGGTATCGATTCCTGCCGGTATTGATAATGGACAGAGTGTCCGCATCCGTGATAAAGGAGAGCCGGGAACAAACGGAGGACCGAGAGGCGATCTGCTTGTGGAAGTGATCGTGGCACGCCACCCGATTTTCCAGAGACAGGATTACAATATTTTCTCTACCGTACCGATTTCCTTTGCGGTTGCAGCATTGGGCGGTGATGTCGTAGTGGATACTGTAGACGGCAAAGTCATTTATGAAGTAAAGCCAGGTACCCAGACCGACACCAAGGTCCGTTTAAAGGGCAAGGGTGTACCTTCTCTTCGTAATAAAGAGGTTCGTGGTGACCATTATGTAACACTGGTTGTCCAGACACCGGAGAAGCTTTCGGGAGAGGCAAAGGAACTGTTAAAGCAGTTCGATGCATTGACCGGAGACAGTTTAAATGCAGCGAAGAACATCGACGCTGAAAAGCAGGAAACCAAGAAAAAGAAGTTCTGGAAATAAGAATAGAGAGAGTAAAAAATAAGACTCCTTACCGCGTGAAAATTTCGGAAGAAATATTCACATGGCAGGGAGTTTTCTGCTATAATTGTAAAATAGTATTTGGAAACAGGAGAGAATCGTTATGAATGTTGCACAGAAAATAATAGCAATTATGGGAGCGTTTTACGTCTTGATTGGTGGAACGATTTCGGTCGTATTTTTATTTGCTTTTTCATGGGCTCCGGGGGGCCTTGGATTTCTTGCCATTCCCATGATGTTTGTCATACTGGGGATTGCCTTTATTATTGGTGCGTTCATTCCGGAATTTAAGAAAAACAGCATTAAAAAGCATGGAGATCGATATAAAGCAAAGATCTATAGCTATGTAGAGAACACATCTTATCGTGTGAACGGAAGATTTCCAATCAATGTGAAGGTACATTATTTTGATAAAAAAGGAATCGAGCGGGAAGCAGTTCTGCCTGCCGGAATGTCAAAGGGCTCCGGGGACAGAATACCGAGGACATTGAAACACGACTGCGAGGTAGAGATGAA
>USDI01000236.1 GCA_900553305.1 uncultured Lachnospiraceae bacterium | reverse complement strand
ATAGACTGTTGCGCTACTGCGCAGATCCTGAATAATAAACTGTCGAAGTTCCTCTTCCTTCCCGGTAATAATACAGACGCGCCGTTTTCTGTTCTGATCAAAAATAAAATGATCCAGAATAATTCCATTAAAATATGTCCCCAGAACACTCAGAACCACCGTTTTCTTATCATATACAAGTGCTGCGGAAAGCGCCACACACATTCCGGAAAGTGACATTGCCCTGCCAAGCTCAATATGAAGATACTTATTCATAATTTTCGCAACAATATCCAGACCACCGGAAGATGCATTCCGGTTAAAAAGAATACTCAGCCCCACGCTTACTACCAGAATATAACAGAGTACATCCAGTTCCTGACTATCCGTCATCGAACCGGCTTCCGGGAATACCACTTCAAAAAGTCCTAAAAATAGCGGCAGCATAATGCTTGTATATACTGTTTTGATTCCGAATTCTTTCCCACAGGTCACAAATCCAATCAATAAGAGCACCACATTCAGAATCATCGTAATCGCAGACAACGGAAGCGGCACAAAGTTAGACAGTACAATTCCCAGACCGGAAATACTGCTGACGGATGCATGGCTTGGCACCAGGAAAAAGTATACTGCCGCTGCAATAATGGCTACTGCCACGGTCAGAATTCCGGTTTCTTTCATAATCTCCATAAAATTAAGCTTTTTACTCATGGTTTCAATTCTTCACAATCTTTTTGTATTATGCGCAAGCGGGCGCACACCGTCCCATTCAGGGATTCTACGATTATTAGATACCAACCGCAGACAATAGTCAAGACCCTCTTCATCTGTCCATACTTTTCTGCTTGCATTCCACCGGTTTGAGAGTAAAATAGTTTTATCATCATCGGGAGGAATACCTTATGGAACTGGATGTTTTAGGATTGTTTTCGGCATGCTCTTATGCACTGGACTGTGTAGAGGCAGAACTGGTTCATGTAACCAGTAAGCATGCCAAGCGTGTTGCATATATGAGTGTCTGCGTTGCAGAACAGATGGGCATTCAGAGCAAAGAGCTGCAGGATCTGGCGGTCTGTGCCTTATTGCATGACAATGCCCTGACACAATATATTCAGGAAGAGCTGCATAACGATATTGCCCGGGCTTCTGCTGCACAGGAATTTCCAAGACTGGGCGCACATTGTTCTATGGGAGAGCATAATATTCAGGGTCTGCCCTTTCACACAGATGTAACGAATGTGATTTTATACCATCACGAGAATGCGGATGGAACCGGCCCTTTTGGCAAAAAATGGGAGGAAACGCCTCTTTTTGCACGTATTATTCATCTGTGTGACCTGCTGGATGTGGCCTGCCGCACCCAGACCTTTACTACCGCCACCTGGAAAAAGGCACTCGATTTTCTTCAAAAAGCAAATGAGCGCATGTTCGATGCGGAATGTGTAAATGCATTTCTTAAAAGCTTTTCAGAGTCCCATTTTCTTTCTCTTGGAAGCAGGGATCTGGATACCTGTCTGTGGAACAAGGTTCCCCGCATCAGGCAGGAGCTTACGTTTTCGCAGATTAAGGTACTGGCTGATTTCTTTGCACATATTGTCGACTATAAATCGCCCTTTACCAGCACCCATTCCATCGGTGTTGCCATTGACGCGGAAAAACTGGCGCGTTACATGGGATTCGATGAAGAGACTGCACAGAAGATGTATCTGGCAGGCGCATTACATGATATTGGAAAGGTTGCCGTTGGAAATGAAATCCTGGAAAAGCCCGGCCGCTTAACGGATGAAGAATTTACCACCATGAAGGACCATGCCTCTTATACCTATTATATTCTGTCTGAAATTGATGGCTTCGAAGAGCTGCGGGATTGGGCGGCTTTTCACCATGAACGGTTAGACGGCACCGGTTATCCCTTTGGCAAAACGGCTGCCGACCTGAACACCCAGGAGCGTATGATGGCATGTGTAGATATTTATCAGGCTTTAACCGAGAGCCGCCCTTATAAACAGGGCATGTCCCATGAAAAAGCCTGTGGAATTCTAAAAGATATGGCAGACAAGGGCTGGCTTGACGCTGAAATTGTTTCTCAGGTTGATTGCTGTTTCCGGATATAATAAAGATAAAGAGTTCGCCTGCGAACTCTTCACGCGCGGGCGGTGTTGCAAAGCAACTGTTTTCTTCTCTGCAATGGTTACGGCATATCATTGAGGTGTTTTAAAAAAATAAGTATACTATGTTCATAAAGGGAGATTGGCTATATGAACTTCGAAAACTATTTTCCAGTACAGGGACTCATCTTATTTTTGCCTTTCCTAAGTAGGCAGCATTTCCAAAATAGCATTCTTTGATCTCGCACCTAATGCCTGTTTAACACTCTCACCATCCTCACATTGTCTTAACTTCTTGCCATGCCATCCACACTTAGTATCACGCCGGTGATATAGCTTGCCTCGTCAGAAGCAAGAAATACAAATGCATTGGCAATATCTTCCGGCTGTCCCAGCCGACGAAGCGGAATTCTTTCAATCATGGGTTCAATGACCTCCCTTGGCACAGCTTTCATCATATCCGTTTCGGTGATACCGGGAGCAACTGCATTCACACGAATACCTTTAGGTCCCAGCTCTCTTGCCAAAGATATCGTGAAACCGTTTACTGCAAATTTTGATGTTGGATAGGCAAATCCGCTTGGCTGTCCGGAAATACTGACCATAGAGGAAGTAGAAAGAATGACACCCTCACCTCTTGCCACCATGCATTCTGCTGCTACACGGGTAGTCGTAAAAACTCCTTTTACATTCAGATCCATGACCTTATCAAATGTTTCCTCTGTATACTCCATAAACGGGGTGCTTTCCGAAATCCCCGCATTATTTACCAGAATATCCACACATCCGTATTTTCCGGTTACTTCTTTAAAAGCATTTCTGACGGATTCAAGACTGGCCAGATCGGGACTGATTCCATCGACAATTGCATCCGGATATTTTTCTTTCAGCTTTGTCACTGCACGATCTGCTGATCCCTGCGTACTTGCTGTTAAAATAACAGCAGCACCTTCCTTCAAAAATTTATCAGCGGTAGCAAAGCCAATGCCCCGGCTTCCGCCTGTAATGATCGCAACTTTATCCTTTAATCTCATTCAAAATACCTCCTTGCTTTGTTTGGTTATACCTTTGTTTATGATTTTATTATAAGCAAACGCTTCGCCGTTTTCTGTGATATGATCACACAACTGAATTTCCTCCCCGGTCAGGAAATGAGTCCATGACTGTTCTGTACCCACAGTTATAATGCAAAATCCCCAGCAGCAAATAAAAACAGAGTGTAATGCTGCAGGGGATTTCAAAAGCTATTGTTTTCCTTGACCTTACTTCTTCACGATCTTTTCAAAATCGGATGCCGGATGCTTGCATATAGGACAGATGAAATCCTCCGGTAATTCTTCACCAACATATTCGTAGCCGCAGATGGTACAGCGCCAGATGGTCTGTCCGTCCCCTGCTGTTCCTACAG
>USDI01000235.1 GCA_900553305.1 uncultured Lachnospiraceae bacterium | reverse complement strand
GGAAGAATATGTGGACGATTTATGAAATCATGGATAAGTGATGTATTACCAAGATTTACAGTGCTTAAATCAGTTAGCGTTTGAAGTTATTGCAGATATGTGATAAAATATAAAAGTATGTACAGCGAATAGTAAGGAGATTTAAATTATGTTATTGGATGACAAGACCATACTGATTACCGGAGGAACCGGTTCTTTTGGTAAATGTTTTACGAAATATGTGCTGACTCATTATAATCCGAAGAAGATTATTATTTACTCCAGAGATGAATTTAAGCAGTTTATCATGGCGAATGAATTTAAGGAATATGCGGACAAGCTCCGTTTCTTTATCGGAGATGTACGTGATAAGGAACGCATGATGCGTGCTTTTGAAGGTGTGGATTATGTCATTCATGCCGCAGCATTAAAGCAGGTTCCGGCATGTGAATACAATCCGAACGAAGCAATTAAGACGAATATCCATGGCGCCCAGAACGTTATTGACTGTGCACTGGATTCCGATGTGAAGAAGGTGGTTGCGTTATCTACGGATAAGGCTGTGAACCCGGTGAACCTTTACGGCGGCACGAAGCTGGTTTCCGATAAGCTGTTTATTGCAGCGAATGCGTATGCCGGTTCCAAGGACATCAACTTTTCCATCGTACGTTATGGAAATGTGGCAGGAAGCCGAGGCTCCATTATTCCGTTCTTCCATAACATCATTAAGAATGGTGGCAATGAACTGCCGATTACCGATTACCGTATGACCCGTTTCTGGATCAGCCTGACCGAAGGCGTAGAGCTTGTGATCAAGGCTCTCGAGGAAGCAACCGGTGGAGAAACCTTCATCAGTAAGATTCCTTCCTTCAAGATTACCGATCTGGCAGAAGCAATGCTTCCCGGATGTAAAATGCCCGAGGTTGGTATCCGTCCCGGTGAGAAGCTGCATGAAATCATGGTAACCACCGAGGACTCTGCTACCACCTATGAATACGACAAGCATTTCATCGTATATCCGCAGGTGGTATGGAATGATAAGCAGAAGATCAACGAAAGCGGACGCAAGGTAGAAGACGGCTTTTCCTACAGCTCCGGTAACAACACCGAATGGCTCAGCGTGGAGGACATCCGGAAATTACTGGAAACACTGGATCTGGAAAAGTAGGATTTGTGGAACAAAGAAAAGACCAATAGATAAGATGTTGAATGTCAGACACCCTCATGAAAGTTATGAGGGTGTTTTTCAATATCTGATTTTCGTTTTCTATTGACCTTGACGTAAGGGCAATGTTTATAATAAAGATAAATTATACTGTGAAGGGATTTGACAGTTACAAGTAAGCAGGAACAAGGAGAAAGAAATGAAACTGGCAGTTTTATCAGATATCCATGGAAATGACATTGCTTTTGAAGCGTGCCTTTCCTATCTTAAACGGCAGGACATAGATGCCTATTGCCTCTTGGGAGATTATATCGGAGAATTTCCGGGAATACGCCATACCATGGAGATGTTATACCGGCTCATGGAAGAAGAGTGCTGCTATATCATCCGCGGTAATAAGGAAGAGTATCAGTTGGGCAGTCTTGTGGACGAGCATCCTGAGTGGGATGCCTACCCCAGTACGGTGGGGATGCTGCGGTATGGGAAAACACAGCTGCAGTCCAAGGATCTGGATTTCCTTAAAAGTCTGCCCGTAAGCAGAATCGTAAAAATAGATGGTCTGCCGGAGCTGATGCTTTGCCATGGCTCGCCACGTAATGTCCGGGAAGATCTTTATGCTCATAATGAGAAGAATGAGGAGATCTTCAAGGGGATAAAGCAGACCTATATTTTGAGCGGACATACACATCGCGTGACCAGTTTTGAAGAGTATGGAAAACTTGTATTCAATCCGGGAGCGGTCGGACTTCCTGTCCATGGCACAAAAGGGGCACAGATCATGATTCTTCATGGCGACAGAGGATCCTGGATACCGGAATTCCTTACCATTGATTATGATGTGGAGGACATTATCCGGGAGATGCACCGGAAGCATTTATATGAAATAGCCCCTTACTGGACCAGAATTACGGAATGGATGCTTCGGGGAGCTGATTCCTCACATGGAAGCCTCCTTGCACAGGCCATGGAATTGTGTACCCGGAAGTATGGCACGTGCCAATGGCCCATGATTCCGGAGGAGTGCTGGAAGGAGGTCTATGAAAGGTTCACGGCTGCGAAGGATTTACCAGTATAAATTCATATCCTCTAACGCTTCGTCATCGGATAAATGGAGACTGTTCTTGATTCGATCAAGCGTATTTTCGAAGCTACAGCCCAGATCTTTACAGTTGCTGATGAGAGCCTGGATAACCTGATTCCGACCTTCGATCAGGCCAGAATTGCGTCCTTCGATCAGGCCAGAATTGTGTCCTTTGGTATAATAAGAATTAATTAAATCACACATAGTTGATACTCCTTTCTTAGCAGGTGAGGTAAATAATGGAATAGAGTCTAAATACTGATCATCGCCGGTCAGGGCATGGAGCATCCGGATCACCTCTTCCGGGTGCTTCATAGTCTGGTTCCGCTTCAACAGGCTTTCGCGATCGCATAAGTAGTCAAGGATGATGCGGAGGTCTCCTTGAAACAGTTCACGTAGTTCCTTTTTAAGAAAACACATATCAAATACATGAAGCGAAGTAGCATTGATGTAGGAATTTACAGCAGGGTGTGGCTTATATCGGAATAATTCCATAAGAGAGCGGGAAGTATTCCATGGATTCCTGCTCCAATTCAAAACCAGTGTAATAACCGGATAAACGCCGCGCTCCAAGTGCTGATACTGCGATCGGTAAGCAGCACCATCATAGCCTGCACAGCGAAGCGGCATATGGGTATCTATGGTGCTTTGGTTTTCAAGGTTATAAAGTGCATGAATCTCTCCGTTATGCAGTTCATACATGCTACAGTCCCGAAACTGCTGATGTGTCTGCCTGTCCGTTCCAACATAGAAGGTTTCCGTTGGCCCAGCCAGCAGGTCGGCCTCGTTCAAAACTTCTTCGCCGGAATAGACTAAGACATTGATTAGTTCAGCAAAAACATCCCGGCATCCAATCAGCATTTTCTGGGTATAATCTTTTTTTCCCATTGATCCTCCTTTTCAGATGCAGTCAGACGGAAATGAAAATCCACTGCCTTTAAATATAAAAAATAATGGAATTTAAAAGCATAGATTTTCTGAATGGGTGGCTGGAAATTCCTGAAAAACAGATACCGCAAATAAAACTGAATAGATCGCAGATCGTAACACAGATCGTGGGTACGACACTGCAAGTGTCAATATCGCATAGATCTACACTGTAATCATTTAAAACTTCAAATTCATACTTGGGGTATATGTCTGGAATTCTGAAAAAGAATTTAATAAGATACCACAGAAGTTGTATGCTTTTCTATAAAATAGCATAAAAAGGAAAGGGATGCAATGGCAAATTTATGAATACAGATAAATATGATCGAGTAAATGAATCATTTAATACATCATTTAAAGA
>USDI01000234.1 GCA_900553305.1 uncultured Lachnospiraceae bacterium | reverse complement strand
ACTATCTGAAAGAAGATTTCATGGTGGACCGCACAAGTCTGTAAAAAATGATTTTTCCAATTCCGGCTTTGGTATAATTTCCATGCCTGCAGATATAACGGAACTGATCAACGTTCTCTTTCGTTCTCCTCCGGACTGCCGTCACGAATGCCTGATACAATAATTCATCAATCTGATCATCCAGCTCCATGGATAATCCGAATAATTCAAACACCATGCCCTTCATATTCATACGGGATAAGAAATACTCTTTGCAGCCGTTCTGCTCCCTTTCCCTACTGGAAAGACTTCCCTCTACCGGGCGGTAAATCCATGTAGTAGCAGCTTCCCCCCGGTATACATCTCCGATAATTCCTGCCACAATCGGCATCTTGCTGGATTCATCAAGAGAATATGAGATATACCTCGTAAGCTCCTCCGGATCCATATATTTATACATATTTCTGATAAAGAAACCGCCATACATACCGGGATATTCATTACGCAAGGCATGCCTTCGATCAAAGGGATCCTCAATTCCCCGTTTACCGAAATCATTAACGGTTTGATCATTTTCTCTGGCTCCCGCGGTAAAATATCCAATATAATTTACATTCTGTTCCAGGAACTTATATTTTCTTTCAAGCTGCTGATCATCACACCAGTAATCATCCCCATCCAGAAAAGCAACATAAGGAGTATCACAGATACGCAGAGCCTCGTTCCTGTTTTGGTTGGTTCCCTGATTATTCTCATGATACAGCACCTTCATTTTCCCGGGATAATTTTCCTCATACTGCTTCAGAATTTCCTGTGAGCGGTCCTTTGAAGCATCATCGGAAACAATGATGCGGTATGGAAAGGATGTTTTCTGGGCAAGCACACTGTCCAATGCCTTTGCAATATAAAGTTCCTGATTGTAACAGGTGATCACAACAGATACCTTATATGGATTCGTATCCTTCTGCTGCGCCTTTACCATATCATCAAGTGATATCATAAGCTCCTTACTCCTTATTTATTGTAGAACATCTTCTTTTCTTCGAAGAACAGCCTGTCCCTCTGTCACCTCATAGATCTGATCTGCATTTCGTATGGTCGTGAGCCGGTGTGCAATGATCACCATGGTTTTCAGCCCCTTAAGGCTTTCAATGGCTTCCATAACTGCCGTTTCGGTTTCGTTATCCAGCGCTGAGGTTGCTTCGTCAAGTACCAGAATCTCCGGATCATAGTATAATGCCCTGGCAATTCCAATTCTCTGGCGCTGGCCTCCAGACAACCGGACACCGCGATCACCGACAAAGGTGTTTACCCCCTTATCCAAAGTCTGCACGAAGTCATAGAGCTGTGCCTTCTTAAGTGCCTCTTCTACCGCAGCATCGTCTATGGCTTCATCCCGGATACCAAATGCCACATTATTGCGGATTGTATCATCCGACAGGTAAATGGATTGTGGAATGTATCCCAGCATATGATGCCAGGAATCCATATGATCATAAATATTCATGCCATCCACCAGAATCTGTCCCCTTTGGGGAATCAGAAGTCCCAGAAACACATCGGCCAGAGTTGTTTTACCCGCTCCGGAGCTTCCGATCAGGGCAACGGTCTCCCCCTTGTGAATCGTAAGCTCTATATTACCCAGTACTTCTTTTTCTGCATCCTCATAGGTATAAGAGATGTCCTTAAGTTCAATCTTTTCTTTCAGATGCCAGGACTCTGCTGCCCGCTTTTCTGTTTCCTCCTGCTCCTCCGGTACAAAATCCTCGATTGCCTTCAAATCCTCATAAATCAGATCAAGGGCCGGCCGGCAGTACATGATACTGTTTACATAGGCATTGATCTTTCCAACAGAAGGAAGCAAACGAAAAGATGCCACTGCAAACGCCGACATCTGCACAACGAACGCTGTCAGGTCTCTTCGTCCCCACAAAAGCTTTGCAATCACTGCAATGATCATACCCACAATGCAGACCGTTTCCAGAATATACTTGGGTATTGTTGCCAGCATCTCGTTGTTCTTAGCCCCTTTGATCAGCTTTTTATATACATCTTTATAAGAATCCACGAAGAACGATTCACGGTTTAATACCTTAACCTCTTTGATTCCTCCCAAGGATTGATTAATCCACTGATAAAGCTGTGCATTATACGCCTCGTTCTGTTTTCCGATTCTTCTTGAATACTTTCTGGATAACAGTGTAAAGAAGCCGACACAAATTACAACCAGGCCCAAAATAACGATGGAAATCGTCGGACTGGTATAGAACAGATATATGCCGAGACATAGTACAACAGCAACTTCAGCCAATACCTGCAGGGATGCATTGATAAGCTGCATGAACTGACCGGTATCATATTGAAGGCTTCTTTGAAGCTCAGATATATTACGATTCAGATGAAATGTATAAGGCTCCGCCATATAGGTAGACAACAGCTTCGTTGCCAGCTGCATTCTTGTTTTATAGGAAAACTTCAGCATGGCATTCTGCATCACGGTAAGATAAGAATTCTTCAGAATATAAACAATACAGATCATACCTCCGAGTGCAATCAGGAATTGATCCGTAGACTGGAAATGAAACCACTCATAAATCCGCCTCAGTGATGCCTCCCCCTGAACTCTTTCCGGTTCCATCATTACCTGAATAAAGGGAAGAAACACGGATACTCCGAGCAGTTCCATAAAACTTCCGATCAGGATCAGTAAAAACACTCCCAGAAGCTGCATTTTCTCTTTTCTTGTAAATATATAGTTTAATTTTTTAATCATCCTGCAACCTGACTTTCTATCGTAATAAACCAGTCACAGATGGCATTGTTGACATCATGATTATTCAGCCATCTGGCCGGCGAAACAACGGTCTTCCTTTCGCTTCGGTCAAGCCATGCCCCCCACCAGCTGAAGGTACTGTTGGCAATGATATGAGCCGTGCACTGACTCATCAGATACATATCCAGATAGTCCGGATCTCCACCCTCATGTTGTACCAGGCACATTCCGTCCTCGTATAAGTTCTGTTTCACCCACTCCGGATCATCGGTAAAGATATAGAATTGGGGATTTTGTATATGCTCACGCATATAATCCATCGCTTTGCGGTAATATGTCAAAGTACAGATTCCACCGTAAATTCCGGCGTTTCCGGACTGCAGATAATCTCCTCTGCGAACATGGACGCTGACGGAATTGCTCCCTTTCATCTGACGAACCATATCCTGCTTCCTGTCTGTTACTTCCTGCGGGAACGTAAAATCCTCAAGAATCCGGTTTCGAATTTCCTTAAAATAACATTCATTCTGCCAGTACCCGCTTAAATATACGGAATCCTTTTGCAGTACCATATCCTGATAGCCCTTATCGAGATCCTCGGTATATATACAGGGATGCTTATATATTCTGGTAGTGAATGCCTTCTGTATGCGTGAAGCATCGTTGGTATATCCTTTCAGGCGGCATATCTCCCTCTGATCAGCCACCTGAAGCGGCAGCTTAAAGATTCCCAGTTCAAACTTTCTTAAGGTCTGCTTCGTATGGTAAAAGGACAAATCCAGTTTTACATCTTTCCCTAATAACTGTAATCTCCGGTACAG
>USDI01000233.1 GCA_900553305.1 uncultured Lachnospiraceae bacterium | reverse complement strand
GTAACTCTGTACAATCAAAAAAGCCGCAGCCAGTTTGGCTGCGCCCTTCTTTTCTTTATCAGCTATTCTGTTTTATTCACCTAATCCATTCTCAATTGCAGTAACCAGAGAATGAAGTGCTTCTACTTCATCTTCCCCATCACAGCAGAACTCAATTTCATCTCCGCACTTTACACAGGCTCCAAGCACACTCAGCACACTCTTTGCATTCGCGGTATTTCCCCGAAATGTAAATGTAATTAACGACTTGAACTGCATTGCCTCCTTACAAAGGATTCCGGCAGGCCTTAAGTGAAGACCTGTAGGATTTTTAATGATTACCTTTTGGCTTACCATACTTCCATACCCCCTATAACATCACATTCTGAATAAGGTCAGCAAGTTCTTTTGCATCATGTTCGATCATCTTCTGGTCTTTTCCTTCGATCATGACACGAACCTTCGGTTCCGTTCCGGAAGGTCTGATCAAAACTCGGCCCTCACCCGCAAATTTATCTGTAAGCTTCTGAATTGCTTCCGCGATTTCAGGATACTCCATATACTTTTCTTTTTTGTGATTCGGTACCTTGGCATTAACAAGTGCCTGCGGCAATACTTCCATAACCGAAGACAGTTCAGAAAGCGGTTTGCCGGTCTCTGCAAGAACCTGCAACAGATGAAGCGCACTCAACAGCCCATCACCTGTTGTATTCTCTTTAAGGAAAATAATATGGCCGGACTGTTCGCCGCCAAGACTTGCACCGATTTCTCTCATGCGCTCCAACACATAACGGTCACCAACCTTCGTCTGTTCAATGTGGATTCCGTTCTTCTCACCCATAATAAAGAAACCAAGATTACTCATTACGGTTGCTACAATGGTATCATTATTGAGCTCACCATTCTGCTTCATATGGTTACCGATGATCGCCATAATCTGATCACCATCAACTACATTGCCAAGCTCATCTACAGCAAGAAGCCGGTCGGCGTCTCCGTCAAAAGCCAGACCGATCTGTGCCTTTTCATATACCACACGTGCCATCAGCTCTTCCATATGTGTGGAACCACAGTTGGCATTGATGTTTGTTCCATCGGGCATGTTATGAATTGCTACCACATTACCGCCCAGTTCCTTCAAAGCCTCTACGGAGGTGTAATAAGAAGCTCCTTCCGCACAGTCTACCACGATCTTCATTCCGGTCAGATCCACATTTACGGACTGAATGGAATGATTGATATATTCTTCACGCGCATCAGTGCGATACTTGATCTTTCCGACATTCGCACCAATTGGGAACTTGATCGGACTCATATTATCACGGATAATGGCCTCAATCTCATCCTCAAGGGAATCGGGAAGCTTATATCCGTTTCCGTCAAAGAATTTAATTCCGTTAAATTCTACCGGATTGTGGGATGCGGAAATAACAACACCTGCATCCACCTTATATTTTCTGGTCAGATAGGCTACCGCCGGTGTAGGAATGACCCCTACATACACGGCGTTCGCGCCAACCGAACAAATACCTGCCATCAATGCATTTGCCAGCATATCCCCCGAAATTCTTGTATCGCACCCAACCATAATCGTAGGTTTATGTTCATTTTCTTTGGTAAGAACATAGGCTCCTGCCTGACCAAGCTGCATTGCAAGCAACGGCGTCAATTCATCATTGGCCACTCCTCTTACACCATCTGTACCAAATAATCTGCTCATGTTTTAAAATATATCCTTTCTATTCTTGTTTTGCTGATATATGCACAACCACTTCTACCGGTTCTAACAGACGTACATCATCCGGGAGTCCGAAGTTTACTTCCATATTATAGAAGCCCTCCTGTAACTCCTCAAGATTGAATTTCTCCATCAGATCGTTCACATCAATGGTGCCTTCCAGACTCGATACCTGAACCTCACTCAGATTCTGTGCCAGGCCAATCACCTCAATGATAAAAGTCTCTTCCACACCGGATATACTTGCTGTAAAGCCATCCGGCAGATTCGTTACATGAATCCGGCTCTCCCGCAGTTCAATCCTCTTTGAAATCTCCGGTTCAATATCGACCGTTACTGCAACAACACTGTCTGCAAGATCGACAAGCTGGACATTATCGGGCAGATACTGTAACAAATCCACTTCCTCTGTGAAGGTATCACTCTTATTCGTCATATCCAGCACTTCTGCCGGAATATCAATACTCTGGACATTCTTAAGAACGCTGCTCTTTCCACAGATTGCTACCGTTTCCAGCTCACATTCAATACTACCGGTAAATCCATATCCATAAGTCGGTTCTCCCTGCGTATGGAATACAATAGGAACTTCTTTCGTCTGTAAGATGGATACCTGAACACCGACATTCTTAATATTCTGTGTAATATTCGGATTATCCACTACATTGCCATCGGCATCATAAAGCCGGATCTCTGCACTGGTACTGATATCGCTCGTGAATCCGGTTACCGTAATCTCTGCTACTGCCTTGGAGACAGAGGAAACGATCGATTCGGGTCCGGAGATCCGAACCAGGTTCTGATCCGTTGTAATGTCACCCACCATATAGCCCTCACTGACTTCACCGGAAATCTTCGTACCCAGAGCCATGGTCTTGGTCTTCTTATTCTCAATATTCAGCTTCACCGTATCACTGCTCGGTGTAATACTGCTGATCTGATCCTGATTAATATTCGTAGCCAGCTTGATTGAAACGGTATCCAGGCTGCTGATGTTGCTTACATCTGCCGTCGCTACGATATTGCTCTCGGACATACTGGATACCACAGATCTCGGTCCCCGGATCGTCACCCTGTTGATGACATCGGAATTCTCCAGTACCTCATACACTCTGCCCGACTCCGTAATGGCATCGGTATTTTCAAGAACGACCGGAACATTATAAAACGATTTTGAAATCGTCGGATTTCCAATACTGGTTCCAACCAGCCACAATACAATAGAAAATAATACGGAGATCAGTTTCAGGCCAAGATTCGTCGTCAGTTTATTTTTCATTTCGACCACCTGCCCTTCCACATAATCCGCTTACGGCTGTCTTCTTCGGATTTGTTCTGCAGATCGCCCAGTCTTGCACGAAGGCGCTCGGAATCCACATTCCGTTCCAGATCACCACCATAAGCCACACTGATCTTTCCGGTTTCTTCGGAAACAATAATCGTAAGGGAATCCGTCACCTCCGAAATACCAACTCCCGCACGGTGTCTTGTTCCAAGCTCTTTACTTAAACGCATATTATCTGAAAGGGGAAGATAACAGGTTGCTGAAGTCACGCGGTCACCACGTACAATCACCGCTCCATCATGCAACGGTGTATTATGCTCGAAAATATTGATCAATAACTGACTGGTTACTACACCGTCAATTTCAATTCCTGTCCGTTCATAGTCGGTCAGGGACTCATCCTTTTCCATAACAATGAGGGCACCCGTTCTTGCCCTTCCCATTTCCACACATGCTTTTACAATTTCATTAATTGTTTTGTCAGAAAACCGGCCGCCTTCCGGTCCTCTGCCTACCGTAATCGGAATAATACTGCTGATAATATTCTTACGCCCCGTTTGCAGCTTACTTTGAAATG
>USDI01000232.1 GCA_900553305.1 uncultured Lachnospiraceae bacterium | reverse complement strand
CACCAATGATCCCTATGGTTTCTTTGCAGATCTGCCGGTCCAATTCATGATATGTAAGAAACTGGTCGAATGCCTCATACCAGTCTTCTTCTTTGGTATACTCCCCTATTTCCTCCCGTACTGCCTCCGGATCCGTCTTCAGAAGTTCCGCACTTTTGTCCGTCAGGATCTGCATATCCCCCGTAAAGACCATTTCTCCTACATATTCCGGTTCCGATCGTTCTTTATAAAAGAACAGTAAAAAAGCAAGCAATGCTGCAAGCACAAAAATGATAATCAGTTTCCATCGGATCTGCATACGACGATTCATTATTCTCTCCCCTTGAAATACTATAAAGAGTCCGCTTGTGCATCCATGCGAAGCCTTTTGCTTTAGAAGAAACTCCTACGGAATTCCTACAAAGTAAAAAGAAAAAGCAGCGCATCCGCGCTGCTTTTTCTTTAGAATAACCCCCAAAATGCTGTTTCCTGCCTTTTGACTCCTAGCAAAGCTAGGTGGGTGACCGCAGCCTTACTTTTGCCTTCCCTTCCAATCCTTATTGCTAAGTGAGGGCTTGACAGCCATAAGGTAATATAGGAATCCCGTTTAAAGTATCTGTAGGTTCAAAAATAACAAGAAACATAAACACATTTCAGGTTATTTTTATTATATCCAAAACCCTGATAAAATACAACCTATTTTAATAGTTTTTGTATCTGAATCATACCCCAGCCCTGCTTATTCCACGGTTCGCCCAAATCTCTTGCGGTATGCAGTAATTTTGTTTTCGCTTCTTCATTTGAGATCTCCGGATTTTTCTGCAAAAGCAGGGCAAGCCCTCCGGAAACAACCGGTGTTGCCATTGAAGTGCCGCTCCGTGCAATATAGGGATTTTTCTTATAATTGGAATTACACGAAATAATTTTCGTTCCCGGTGCAACCACATCCGGTTTTTTCATGGCATAAATACTGGGACCTCTTCCGGAATGATCCTCACACAAATTTTTTGCCCTGCCAAAATAACCGCCCTCATTACATCCCACGGTAATGACATCCTTTCCTGCTCCGAGAAGCGAAATCGTCATAGGCTCCGGCCCGGAATTTCCGGCGGCACACACAACCACGATTCCACTCTTCCAAAGTTCCTCCATGCACCGCAGGAGTTCCTTCATCTTTTCCTCGTTCTTACACTCTGCAATTCCAACCGAAATATTCACAATCCGGATATTCCATTCCCGGCTGTTTTGCAAAATCCATTCCAACGCCCGGATCATATGCTCAATCCGCCCTTCGCCGCGATTGTTCAATACCTTTCCAATCACCAGACGGCACCGCGGATGCATTCCGCTGTAAATTCCACGTGACAGCCTGCCGTTCCCGGCTACACACCCTGCCACATGCGTCCCATGTCCACTATCGTCATAAGCTCCGGTCTGGTCATTTACAAAATCCCGGAACACCTGAATCTGCTCCTTCAAATCCGGATGCGGGCTGATACCGGTATCCAATACTGCCACTCCGACTGCCGGATTCCGTCTTCCTGCATGCAGCACAGCCGCCTGCACCTCTTTCGTAAGTCCAATCTGACGCTTTACCCGATACATAATAAAAACTTCCGGCTTTTTCTTTATCATATGCCGGAAGTTTTGTTCGGTTTATTTTATACCATATCTTTAATTTCTGATTTCTTATTGCTTAACCCCGCGCACTGGCTTTTTTACCCTGTCCTTTGTAAAAAAGAAAGACACAGGCAAGTGCAGTAAGTCCGAGCGCCAGGAACCACTTCGGATGAATCAGATCTCCGGTATCCGGGGTATTATCCCTGATTCCGCCACGAATCAGTACCTTACCGTTGCTGATCACTCCGGTTCCACCGAATCCATCATATTCATAAATGCCATAGGGCGAAAAATGACTGGTCGTAAAGCGGATCTTACTCTCTCCGTTGCTTTCGGTTACCTCAAAATTGACCGCTTCCAACTGCCCATCTTCATCCAGTGTTACCACGTGCATCTGATCTGTGGAAATGCCATCCGGAACAGACAGCTCTACCGTTGCAGTCTGCTTGCCAAGTTTATGAATGGGAACCGTATCGGTCTGATCCATAAGAGAAATTTCATACGCCTGCAGTTTGGAAGGTGTACGTCCTCCATATAACTCACCGTACGCATCACTAATTCTTGCAGCCGCATCCTCAGATTCCCGGATATGAAGAATAAAGTCTTCCTCACTTCCCGGAATCGTAATGTCATGCATGACATCCGATGCCTTGCTTACTCCCTGATTCTGTGCAAGCAAGGTCCCCTGCTCATCATAAATATTTCCACGGTATCCATAAATGCCGTCCTGCAGAATCGTGTTTTCAAAATCGGAAACACCCGTGGGTACAATCACTTTATTTAAGTTCCCGGAGAAAGCATAAGTCCGGTCTTCTTTATTCAACGCACGGGAAGAATCGGTTCCATAGGTCAGTTTCGGAAGTGTCGTTCCTTCCATAGTGACCGTATCGGTCCCACCACTTAAATCGTATGCAGCAATTCCGATTTCTTCTACAGAAGAAGGAATCGTTACATTGGATAAAGCACACCCCTGAAAGGCTCCGGCTCCGATCGTTTTCACATTCTTTCCACCATTTACCGTCGTTAGATTGTGACAGTCTTTAAATGCATCCTCGCCAATGGTTTCTACGGTATCCGGCAGATTCACGGCTGTAATTCCCATATGATCCCGTAATACACCATCACTGATATGCTTTACGCCACCTGGAATATTAATGATACTGTCAGCTCCCAGATATCCGATCAGGATGCCATCTCCCGCAACTACAAACGGATAGGTTGCAGAATGATTGTTCTCTAAAAAAGGGGTCTTTGCAAATGCATAATCATCGATCTTTGTTACAGTTGACGGAATCTGTACAGACTGCAGGTTATCACAATGATAAAATGCACCATAACCGATCTTCGTTACTCCCTCCGGAATCACAATCGATTCAAGTCCGCTTCTTGCAAAAGCAAAGTCACCGATTTCCGTAATTCCTTCCGGAAATTCATAGGAAGTAAGCTCTGCATTCTGGTAATAAGCCTGAGAGGCAATCTTGTCCTGAACTACCGTATATTTCGGGAATCCTTTTCCCTTCTCTGCATTGTCTGCAAGCAGATTCCCGATTGATTCATCGGAGGTGCTCTGCGAAGAAGCAGCGCCCTGTGGCTGCTCCGCCCCTCCAAGCTGCGATAAATCCAGTGTTGCATTCTGTACCGGCATGCCCTGCTGTACATTCGCCTTGCCGTTATCAATAAAAACAAGCGCTCTGCCTGTCACAATACTGGATTGTCCAAGCAATACCTGATTCTCTACCGCTTCAGAGGTAGTCGTCATGGATGGGGCTGGTGTGGGATCTGTATTACTTATTACATCCGTATTGTTCTCCAAACCAGCATCTTCTGGTTGGTTTGCTGTAACTGCTGTCTGCTCCGGACTTACTGTATTTGTTTTGGATGCTGTATCTTCTGCTGTTGCAGCCGTTCCGCCGGCTGCCGGAGCTGTTGTAGCTGCAGAATCGTTCTGTGACTCATTTGGGGCAATGATTCTCTTAAGAAGG
>USDI01000231.1 GCA_900553305.1 uncultured Lachnospiraceae bacterium | reverse complement strand
TGACCAAAGAAGAAATCAAGAAGATTGAAGAAGATTACGCAAAGACCGAAACACCGGTTGTTTCCAATAACTCTGCACACAGATGGACACCGGATGTACCGATGGTTGTACCGGAAATCAATCCGGAACATATGAAGGTCATTGAATTCCAGAAGAAGAGACTTGGAACCACCAGAGGTTTTGTAGCCGTAAAGCCGAACTGCTCCATTCAGAGCTATGCACCGGTATTAACCGCATGGAAGGAATTCGAGCCGTATGAAGTCGTTGCTACAACCTATCAGGCAATTTCCGGAGCAGGAAAGACCTTTAAGGACTGGCCGGAAATGGTAGGAAACATCATTCCTTACATTGGTGGGGAAGAAGAAAAGAGTGAAAAGGAACCCCTTCGTATCTGGGGCGAAATCAAGGACGGCATGATTGTACCTGCTACAAGTCCTGTCATTACCTGCCAGTGTATCCGTGTACCGGTATTAAACGGACATACCGCTGCTGTATTTGTAAAGTTCCGCAAGAAACCGACCAAGGAGCAGTTAATTGAAAAGCTGGTTACCTTCAAGGGCGTTCCTCAGGAGTTAGAGCTTCCGAGCGCACCGAAGCAGTTCATCCAGTATCTGGAGGAGGACAACCGTCCGCAGATCCAGCTCGATGTGAATTACGAAAACGGAATGGGAATCAGTGTCGGACGTATCCGCGAGGATTCCGTATATGACTGGAAGTTTGTGGGACTTTCCCATAATACCGTCCGTGGTGCTGCAGGCGGTGCAGTTCTTTGTGCAGAGCTGTTAAGGGCACAGGGGTATATCACAAAGAAGTAAAATAGCAGCTGTTTCTTTGTAAATAGATACAGGAAGACTTAAGACTTGGGGAAGAGAAGGTTTAAATTTTATGGATGAGTTACGTTATCAGGTAGACCTGTTAAGCGCAATGAATCAGAAGATGGAAAATGATGAACGAATGTATAGGTTATTGTGTGCAACATCTACCAGTGCATTTATTTACGTAAACTTATTGGATGGTTATGTGCGGACTTTGGGAAACTGGGAGAGATTTTTTCCGGAGTTGCAGATTCGTGATGTGAATGATTTTTCAAAGTTGTACCCGCGAATGGAAGAACAATATGTTCTTCCATTCCGGAAACTTCTCAGGCTGGAAGATTCCAAGGAAACCTCGGGAAGTGATATTCTTAAATTGACGGATGGTAAGACCTGGGTAGAATGTGAAGTAAATATTATTTATGATTACGCACAGCTTCCTACGGATAAAATCATCCGGTTCAAAAATATTTCCAAATTAAAAAAACAAAATGATGAACTGACATATATGGCTTATTATGATGTGATGACCGGATTGTACAGCCGTAATTATTTTGTGCGTCTCTTGGCAGATTTTGTGAGACGGGCAGAAGAAGAGAATACGGTTGTATCTGTCATGTTCATTGACGTGGATGATTTCAGCAGAATTAATGACGGATTCGGACTTGCTGTCGGGGATGAAGTGGTTCAGCAGTTTGGACAGTTTTTACAGGAGTTTTCTTCAGAACATGTACTGGTATCTCATTTTAATGCGGATCTGTACTGCATAGGAATCTATGAACCTATGGGAAAATACAGTGTTGACAGCATTTATCAGGCAGTACGGGAACGGACGAAACAGCCATTCCGCTTAAGCAATGGTCAGGATGTGGACATTTCCGTCAGCGTGGGGGTGGCAGAGTTCCCGGAAGCAGCACAGAATACCTTAGAGCTGATTAACTGTGCCGAAATCGTTATGTTCAAGGCAAAGAAGCGGGGAAAAGATTCCCTGCAGTATTTTGATGCTTCCATATTGAAGGATTTCCTTCATAATGTTGCCATTGAAACGAAATTGAAGGAGGCCGTATTTGCCCAGAACTTTACCATGAATTTCCAACCGCAGTATTTTACGGAAAACGGGCAGCTTCGGGGTATGGAGGCACTGATCCGCTGGCGTGATAGCGATGGACGTATGATCAGTCCTGCCGTGTTTATTCCGATTGCGGAAAAGAATGGAACCATTGTTCCGATCGGGGCATGGGTAGTGGATGAAAGTATCCGGATCTTTTCCCAGTGGAAAAAGGATTATTGTACTCCGATGATTTTATCCTTAAATATCTCAGCCATTCAGTACAACCGGGATGATTTCGTGGATATGATTCTGGAATGTCTGAAAAAGTATGACCTGGATCCGAAGTTTTTAGAGTTGGAGATTACCGAAAGTGTGTTTATTGAGAATTTCCATGATGTGACCGAGAAGCTTCGTTTGTTACGGGAGTATGGGATCAAAGTATCTTTGGATGATTTTGGAACGGGATATTCTTCCCTTTCTTATCTGAAAAAGCTTCCGATTGATACCCTGAAAATAGATAAAAGCTTTATTGATACCATAACGATTGATGAAAATGCGAGAGTGATTGCCGATTCTATCATTTACATGGCAAAGAGACTTGGTTATGAGACCATTGCGGAAGGAGTGGAAGATCAGGATCAGTTCAATTATTTGAAAAAGATTGGCTGCGACTGCATTCAGGGCTTTCTGCTTGGAAAGCCGTCCACTTCCGAAGAGATCGAACGATTACTGCTTCGTATCGAGGAGAGTGAGAGGTGAAGGGATGTTTTTAGGTCGTACATCAGAACTGAACTATCTGAACACATTTTATGACAGTGAAGGAAGCCAGCTTCTTGTCGTGTATGGACAAAGGAATATCGGAAAAACCAGTCTTTTAAAAGAATTTGTAAAAGGGAAACCTTATCATTATTATTGTGCAAGATCTGCATCAGAGCGTGAACAGACATATGAGTGGGGAAGAGAACTGCGGAATCTGACCGGGAATCTGCCGGAATATCCTTCGTATGCTGAAATTTTTGAAGGAATTTCAGAGAACGGATCCGGCAAGATGGTTATGATTGTGGATGAATTCCAACATGCTGTGAAGTCCGGGAACGCTTTTATGAAAGATCTTGTTTCTTTTGTACGGGAAAGAGGAAAACACAGAGAAATTCTGGTTGTATTATTAAGTTCCTCAACCGGTTGGGTAGAAAACAGCATGGTAACCAGAATCGGAGAAGCTGCATATGCACTTTCGGGATTCTTGAAGATCAAGGAACTTCCGTTTGAAGAAATGCGGCGTTTTTTCTCAAAGTTTTCAGCGGAAGAATGTGTGGAAGCGTATGCCATCCTGGGAGGATTTCCCGGACTCTGGACGCAGTTTGATGATGCCTTAAGTATAAAGGAGAACATCTGCCGGTTTATATTAAATCCACATACCTATCTGCAGGAAGAGGGGCTGCGTACCGTCGCAGAAGAACTACGGGAGACGGCGGTTTATCACACCATTCTGGCATCTATTGCATCAGGCAGGCATAAACTGAATGATCTCTACCGACATACCGGATTTTCCCGGGCGAAGATCAGTGTTTATTTAAAAAACCTCATGGAGCTTGAACTGGTGGAGAAGGTCTTTTCCTATGATACGGAGGGCAAGGCGAATACCCAGAAGGGGATTTACCGGATCCGTAACCATTTCGTTCATTTTTATTTCCGGTTCCTGTATCCAAATCGCAGCGCACTTGCCTTGAAGAGCGTGGATGAGTTTTATGAAGAACATATCCAAGAAGCGGGCAGAAGATAAGGAATCCTTTCCGGGATGCTTTGATACATCATCTGC